>JAGVCC010000227.1 GCA_020059395.1 Chitinophagales bacterium
ACCCCGGTAAACCAACCGTAAATCTTCTAAATCTGTAAACTCCCTTTTTTGCATCTGCAAAAAAACAACTTTTAAGTAGTTGTGTCCACACGATAGGAAAGTGATGGGACAGGCAGGGTTACAAGCTTCGGCAAATTTTTTCTCCCTAAAAGGTCAGGCTATAACCTTACAAAAACAACTAAAAAGTAAGGGTAAAGCCTGATATTTCAGAGGTATGTTCTTATTCCCAAAACAGTATTCGCCGCATTTAGCTTTTGTAAGCCAGCAATTGTTAAGGGGTAACCGTTCCGAAAACCTTATCAACTCCGTCAACCCTATCAACCCTTTCAACTTGCCAGCTACTGCTCCCAATAAAACCCCTTTAAATATAGAGGTGACACCTTTTTAAAAGGTGTCACCTCTTTTGCGGAGGTTACTTCTCCTCTCTAAAGTAAACCTTATAATAATTCATGTTTCGTTCCTCATCAAACCCCTTTTCAATCAACTCATTATTGCCGTGTATGTAAATATGAAAGTTCTTATCCAGCTTCAGCACACTTTTAAAAATACGGGCCTGCTTGCGTACGGCCTGGTTGTGTATGGCAAACTGGTTGGGCAGGGGAGCATCAAGGTGCTGCTCCTGCTCTTCTTTATATTGCTTAAATAATTTAAAGCCCTGCTCATTGCCTATTACTTCCATACCAAAATTGTCCATATCAAAGGCATCGTTTTCTTTAAAGTATTTTATGGAGCGGTTCAGCAGGTCTATTTTATCGGTGCGCTGCAGGTCAAATGTTTCGTCCATTTTTTCGGTAACAAAGGTTTTGTACACACTCAGCACCTGCTGGGTTTGGGTAAAATTGTCGTTGCGTATTTTTAGCTGCAAAAATTCATCTATCCAGTACTGTGCTTCGCTGCGGTTGGTTTGGTCTACCACGGCCACTTTATAGCCTTCGGCTTTTTCGGTGTTAAATATCAGGCAGCCTTTGTCAAGCTTTTTTATGTTTATGGCTTCGGCCTCGTAACCTAAATTAAAACCCTGTGTATGCTGCTGCACTGTAAGGTATGGCTCCTTGCTTTCGCTTTTAAAAATGCCAATGGCTTCGTGGTTTTCGCCTTCTATTTGCAGGCTGGTAAAGTAAGCAATATACAGTTCGCCTCCCTTAATTTTTGGGTGGCTGGCGCAGTTGTATAATTGCGTGGCCAGCTGCCTGCTGCCTGCATGAAAATTATCGGTATCGGCAAAAATTTTTGTGGCAAAGCTGTACACTTCATTGAATGTAATATCTCCGGCGGCATGTTGCAGGCGGTATATTTCATTTACTTTTTCAAAGGGCTGTAAAAAATACTGCTTCAGCAGTTGCTGCAGGGTTTCATCCATTATCAGCAGGGGCTGTTGGCTAAGGGTAAGGGGTTCGTCTAATAACTTATTGCCGGTTTTGTGTATGCTTAGCTGCTGCAGGGCGGCTTCGGTATAAAATATCATGGTGGGTTAATTGGGGTGCAAGATTAAGGGAAAAAGAGGGAAGGGAGAAAGGAAGTTTGAAGATGGAAGAAGATTTGCACGCTGAGGGGCAAAGGACGCTGGGGATGGAGGAAGATGGTAGTGGGAAGAAGGAAGGGGTAAAAAGTTGATACGGTTGAAAGGTTGATAATGGTTAATTGAGAAGGCGTAGGGAGGAATAGGTTTGAGCTAAAGGGTAAAATGAAAAAGAAGCAGGAAAGATAAGTACAGTACTCAAAAATTATACGCCACTCACGGCTTACTACTCACCACTCACGGCTTCACCTTACTAATTGTAACACCTCCCTAAGCCCCTGCTGGTTGTGCGGATTGTTAAAGCTGTTCATTACATCCCTTTTTTCTCTGGCGGTTAAATGAAAATTGAGAGCGGCGCCTTTGTCTTCGTTTTGAGGCAGGTATACAAAATTTATTTTGTGCAGTAAAGAGTCCATTGCATGGTGCAGGTAGCTGTACTGGTTGGTTTCGCTGTAGTCCTGCAGTTTATACCAGTTGTGCTGCAGCATGGTGGCGGGCTTTATTACCACATCGGTTATGCTGGTGCTTTCAAAGGGCTGCTGAAAATTATCCATCCTTCTGTCACGCAATTGAATAATAACCACCCCGCCGGTGTTTTGCTGCAGCCAGTCTTTATAGTTTTCTATAAAACGCAGGGTAATTTCCTGGCCAAAATTGTCGTGCAGGCCGGCGTCCATAGCATCAATAACGGGCTGTGTGGGCAGCCACACATTGGGTAACACATAAGGAAAAGTGGCATTCATACGCAGAGCGGTAAGCAGGCGCAGGTTGTGCGGATCCTGCTTTGTAAAAAGGGCTGCAAAATCCACTGCATCGGGTGCGGCTGTGGTATCGGCGGCATACACCAATGGCTTCATCATAAAACTCAGCGGCTGTGTGCCCATCATCAGCAGCCGGCCATCCCGGCTTATGGTGCTGTTAAAAATCATCAGCGGAATTTTTGCGCTGTGCTCATCGGCTGCATAATCTTTAAACTGTGTGTTAAGTAAATTATCGCTGTTGTTATTAAGGCGACGCTCAAATGCATAGCCACGGTCTTTTACATATTTATAATTACCTACAGTAAATTTTTGCGCAGGGGCAAAAATATCACGGGCTATCATGGATGAAAAAACGGGGTTCAATAAATCCTGTGCAATATTATTGGTGTACTGTGGATTGTTAAGCTGTATAGCATGGCCGTTTAATTTTTGGCGGTACAGCTCCCGGTAGTATGTGGCTGCAAGCATGCCGCCACTGGCACCGCTTATTAAAAATGTTTGCTGCATCAGTTTGCCGTTGGTGGTACTGTCCAGCTTTTGCAGGGTGTTCATTACAAAAGTGGCGCTACGCAAGCCGCCGCCGCTTACATTTATAAATACCATTACCGGTTTGGCAGAGGTTTGTTTCTGCTTCCAGTTTTGCAGCACCTGCAGCATGTTGTTTTTATCTGCCTGCATTTTTTGCGGCGTACATAATTGCTGCAAGGCCTGTTTGCCATACTGCGGCCTTTCGGTTGTGTTGGTATAATTAAGGCCGTATGCTTTATTGCGTGGGTCAATAATGTCATTATTATACAACACATCTAAAAACAACAGCAGCACAATTACAAAGGGCAGGCTCCAGCTTTGTAAAAAATAAGTGAGGGCGCCTATTACGGCAGTGGCAGCAGCACACAAAACAAAAATACTGGCGGCGGCAGGTACTTCAAAAAATTTATCGTCTAAAAAAAAGCCCACCACGGCTAAAAAAATAAATGCCAGTATAATGCTGATGATGGCTGCAAAATGGTGGCGCTTAAAAACCATGTCTAAAAAATCCTGGCTGTAGTGCGCTACATTGCGTGCCTTGCGCAGGCGAAAGCGGCCACTGAAGTAATAACTTACTTTCATACCAAACCCATCGGGCTGCGGTTTTTGTGCCGGGCTGTATAATTGCATAAACTGCTGCGGATTGCCTACAATGGGTGCAATGCTGCGGACAATGGTTCTTTCGGCACCAAAAAAATAAATAAAAGATATCAGCAGCAGTAAAATAAAACCGGCAAACAATCCACCGAGTATGGCGGTAATTTCGGCTGTGCTCATCAGCTCATTTCGTTTATCAAACACTATCAGCTTTATTACATAAAAAGCAATAAAAAGCAGCGGCAGCACGGCATTATTAATACAGTATTTTAAAAAAGGCTTGGTGGTGGTGGCTAAAAATTTACAGCGCTTGCTGTGCAGTATAAAGGTGGTAATATTCCAGCTCATTATAAACACCCCCATGGCCACACCCACAATTACTGCACCCAGCATATTTACATTGCCTAAATACTCCGGTGAAAAAAACAGGGCATCAGCACCAAAGCTTTTCATAAAACCACTGTTAACAACGCTGAATAATATATACCAAAAAATAAGCAGCACCTGGTATTTTCTAAAATGCAGGATGAATAACTGAACAGGAAATGCGTAGAAAATGTTTTTTATGGCTTCTTTCATACAGGCAGTAGTGTATAAAGTTAGTAAAAAGCAGCGAAGGCAAAAAGATAGGGTGCATTTAAATTGTCACTTCATTTATTAGAGGTGACACCTCTTTGAAAGTAATTTCTAACTTAAAAGTCTATTATGAGAGGTGTCACCTCTTGCGGCAATTTTAAATGCACCAAAAAGAAATGCAGCAGTAACGGCATTAATACTTAAAATGATTTGATATGCTGCGGCACAAAAAAGATATTTGCTTTTTAAAATGCTGAAATTTTATTGTACACTTATTATTTTACTGTTGATAGTTGGGTTGCCGCAGTGTAAGCAGCATAACACCACTGCAGTAAAAGAAGCACCACTGGTAACAGCAGGCCGTTACTTATTTTACGACAGGCGGCTTTCTGTAAACAATACCAAAGCCTGCGGCAGCTGCCATGCGCCGCAATTTTCATTTACCGATTCGTATTCCCGCAGTATTGGTGCCCTGGGAGATTTACACCAACGCAATGCCCGCCCATTAATTAACCTGGCTTACAATAAATATTACACCGCTGCCGACAGTACCATTACAACACTGGAAGCACAAATGAACGGGCCTATGTTTAACACCCATCCGGCAGAAATGGGCATGCAGGGCAACGAGACAAAAATACTTGCTGCAATTGCTGCCGACAGTATGTACCAGCATTTGTTTGCAGCAGCTTTTCCCAACCAAAAAAATACTTTCAGCATCACCAATATACAAACTGCTATTGCTGCTTTTGAAAAAACCATTACTGCATTTAATACGCCTTACGATACATACACAGCAGGTAACAGCACTGCATTAACCGCATTACAGCAACAGGGTATGCAATTATTTTTTTCAGATGTATTACAATGCAACAAATGCCATGGCAGCAAAAATTTTAATACGCCTGTTGAAACACTGGCCAATGGCAGCATCAATTATTATTATAACACCGGTTTGTACGGCAACAACTATCCTGTAACGGACAGGGGCTTGTTTGAAAGCACCGGCAATAAAAATGATATAGGAAAATTCAGGGTGCCCACCTTGCGCAACTTAATGTATACCGCTCCATACTTTCATGATGGCAGCGCAGCAACAATAACCGATGTAATAAATGCATATGCAGCAGGTGGCCGCCAAAACAGTACATACAAAAGCCAGCTTATAAAAGGTTTCACACTAACTTTACAACAACAAAAAGCCTTAATCAGCTTTTTATATTCCTTAACCGACAGCACCGTTATAACTAACCCGGCTTATGCCAACCCCTTTAAAGAAGATGAAACTAAAAAGTAGTGCAGCGTTAATTTTTTTTACAGCGATTTTTTTTTCGTGCAGTAATAATAATAACACGGTTACTAAACATGCGCCTTACAACGCAGAAGCTGTTAACGCCATTCTGCTGGATGTGGATAGTATTTCCAACGCCACCGAAGCCATAAGCCGTGCCGAAAAAATAAAAGCGGTGCTGCAAACATCAATACCAGTGCTGCTGTGCGGCGACAGTTTAAACAACAACCAGCAAACAGCGCAGCAGCTTGCTTTGGCCGATACTGTTTTTACACAATACTTTTTTGACCCTTACTCTAAAAAACCTTTTTTAAATGAAGTGTTTGGTGTGTACCCTGCACGCCAAAGCGATATGCCAATGGTAAAAATCGCTTACAATCTGCCCACCACATTTAAAGTAGAAATGTATAACTATGCACTAAACAACACCGCTATTGCATTGGTAGATGTGCAGCAGCAAAAAGTGCTGCACCGTTATGTGTTACCAAAAACGCAGCCCGATGTTTCTGGCTATCTTAAAAAGCTGGCTATTAATATTGCTATTGAATCGAAAGAAGTACAAAATGCATTG
Organism: Chitinophagales bacterium; assembly: GCA_020059395.1. GTDB lineage: Bacteria > Bacteroidota > Bacteroidia > Chitinophagales > Chitinophagaceae > Ferruginibacter. Next base: position 5,844 of record JAGVCC010000227.1, read on the forward strand.
GGTATAAAACCCACCGAAAAAGATGCATTAATGGCCAGCACACAAACCGCACTTAACCGCAGCCGGTGCGAACGTAGCAAACACCTCTGTGTGGCACCTACTTTTATTAAAGGCGATAAAGCACTGTGGGCAATTGTTGATTTAACCGACAGCCGCCTGGTGGGCATACGCTGGACCAATACCGGTAGCACAGGCCCGGCAGAAAAATTAATTACCGAACGCCGCCTGCAGGATGATAAAATAACCAGCTGCTATTGCGAAGTGGAGCAAACACTTAAACGTAATGGCTGGGATATGCAATACATGCTTACCAGCAGCGATGGCCTGCGTATTAGCAATGTTAATTTTAATGGCAACCCTGTTTTAAAAAGCGCCAAACTGGTTGACTGGCATGTTAGCTACAGCGGTACTGATGGTTTTGGTTATAGCGATGCGGTGGGCTGTCCGTATTTTTCTCAGTCTGCCGTGGTGGCTTGGGAAATACCAAAAATTGCTGAGCTGAAAAATGATAATAATGAAACTGTGGGTTTTGTGCTGGAACAGGTTTTTCGCAGCGAGGGCTGGCCCACCCCCTGCAATTATAATTACCGCCAGCGGTATGAGTTTTATAACGATGGCCGCTTTCGCACCGCATGTGCCAGTATTGGCCGTGGTTGCGGCAACACAGGTACATACAGGCCGGTATTTCGTATAGCATTTGCCGGCAATCAAAATAATTTTTACCAGTGGCAGCAAAATAACTGGAGCCAGTGGCAAACAGAAAAATGGAATGAGCAAACTGCTTTGTCTGATTATACTGCCGAAGGCTACATGTATAAAGTTGGCAATAACAACAACAGCTATTTTATTGAGCCGGGTAAAGGCCAGTTTGGTGATGGTGGCCGTGGCGATTTTAGTTTTTTATATGTTACTAAAAATGCAGCCGGTAAAGACGAAGGCGAAAGCGACCTGCCCACTATTGGTCCCTGCTGCAATACCGATTACCATCAGGGACCAGAAAAATTTATTGAGCCCAATGCAGAAAATATTACTAACAGCGGGCTGGTGGTATGGTATGTTGCGCAGCTGCGCAACAACGATGCTAAAGGGCAGGAATATTGCTGGGCCGAAAGTGTGGTTGAAAACGGCGTATATAAAACAAAAACATACCCCTGCTTTTGCGGCCCCATGTTTATTCCTGTAAAAAAATAATGTGCACTGCTTAATAATATCATGAACAAGAATTTTTTTTCAATTACAAACCTGTTGCTGCCTTTGGCCGCCTGCTGCTTTTTTTCCTGTAAAGAAGAAGTGGTGGAATACCAAACCAATATCTGCAAGCAAATGCCGCAATTTGTAAGGCAAATGGGTTTTCCGCCCGGCAACAGTTTTTTCAGCACTACCGATACCCGTAAAATGGGTTTGGTGCTAAAACAAAGTGCGCAGGTAAATAATCCCAATGCAGGTATCGTTAAAGAATACCAGCACCCCAGCTGGCGCAGTGGCGGCTGGCTGGCACCCATACTGCTGGATGAACAGGGAAATATTTACACAGCGCCTGCACCTTTTGTTAATGTTTTAAACAATCCCAACAATAAAAACAACACCATTTTTAAAGTAGACAATCAAACCGGCATTATGCAGGAGTGGCTGCCACTGCCGCAGCAGGACAGTACCATACAAAACCCTTTTGGCATTATTGGTATGGTATATTTATGCGAAACACAAACCCTGTATGTTAGCAGCGTTGCAGGCAGCGACAGGCAAAACGAACGTGGTGCTATTTATGCTGTAGATATAAAATCAAAAAAAATTATTGATAAAATAACCGGCACCGATGCTATGGGTATGGGTATTAGTTACACAGAAGGTAAACGAAAATTATATTTTGGTACCGGCCGCAGCAGTGATATTTATGCTGTACTGTTAAGTAAAGAAGGAAAGTTTGCCACCAAGCCGGCTGTTAGTTTTAGTGTTGCAGGCCTTGGCGAAAGGGGTGATGATAAAGTAAGAAGAATTTTTAACAATAAAGACGGTACGCTTACTGTTGCTGGTTTTGAGTTTAACTACAACCTTATTGCCCCACGTGAAAAGCAGGAAACACCCTACCAGTTTAGTTATGATGAAGAAACTGCGGCGTGGGTTTTTATAAAATAATTTTTACTTGCGCCGAAAATTTTAAGTTGCAGGCAGTGGTTATAATTATTGCACTTTTTTGCTTTGCAGCAAATACAGCAACACCGTTACTGTAATTAATAACAGCATGCCTGCAAACTGATGCAGCACTCCAAATAAAACAAGCTTGCTGTTATCTGTTGCGTTTAACACAGTAAGTATGCCTAACACCACCTGCAGCAGCACCACTCCCAGTATTCTTATACGCCAGCGGCTGAATAAAGTATTTTCTTTTACAGCAGCGGCTTTAAAAAACCAAAATGCAATTAAAGCAGTAAGCAGGTAGGCCAACCCCCGGTGAATAAAATGTACTGTAATGTTATTGCTAACAAGGTTTTTTGCAAATGGCACCAGCTCATTCATGCCATCAGGTATGGCTGCACCATTAATATCTGGCCAGGTTGGCGCAGTAACTGCTGCTTTTAAGCCAGCCATAAAAGCGCCATAGGCTAATTGCACTACAAGTACAACTGCAATTACCAGCATCCATTTTTTTAAACTGGTGTTATAAACTTTTTGCTGCGGCGTTATTAATAAGCTAAGTGCAAACCATAGGGTGTAAAATAATAAACCAAGTGCTGCAATAAAATGTGTGGCTAATTCAACATGGCCAACAAAATATTTTTCGGGCACCAGGCCGCTTGCCACCATTATCCACCCAATAAGCCCCTGTAAGCCGCCCAATACAAACAGCACAATCATGGGCATTATCATTTGCTTGCTAAATTTCTTTTTTACAATAAAATAAATAAAGCCAATGGCAAAAACTACAGCTAGCAACCTTGCCCACACCCGGTGAAACCATTCCCAAAAAAATATAAACTTAAAATCGCTGAGCGAAAAATTCTGGTGTACGTATTTAAACTGGTCTGTTCCTTTATATTTATCGAACTCTGCTTGCCAGGCAGCTTCATTTAACGGTGGTAAAGATCCGGTTACGGGTTTCCATTCTGTAATGGATAAGCCAGATTCTGTTAACCGGGTAATGCCGCCCAGCAATACCTGAATCATTATCATACCCACACCAATTAAAAGCCAAATGGCCACCTGCCGGTTATTTTTTTGCGTAATTGTATCCATAGCGGTGGCAAAGTTAGGGCGGTACTATTTGTTTTATGATAATGCAAGAAAGTTTTACAGATTTACAGATATTTGTTTAACATGCTGCTGCCATATTTACATAAAGAAATAACAGAAGCCGGGCTTGATGAAGCCGGGCGTGGCTGTTATGCAGGCCCTGTGTTTGCAGCAGCGGTTATTTTACCTAAAGACTTTAACCACCCATTATTAAACGATAGTAAGCAGCTTAAAGAAAAAGACCGGGATACTTTGCGGCCTATTATAGAAAGAGAAAGCATTGCGTATGCAGTTGCGGCAATAGATAACACTGAGATTGATACAATCAATATTCTGCAGGCCAGTTATAAAGCCATGCATGTGTGTATAGATACGCTTACGCTGCAACCGGAGTTTTTATTAATTGATGGCAACCGCTTTAAACCTTACAATAATATACCACACCAATGCATTATTAAAGGCGATGGTAAATACACAGCTATTGCCGCTGCCAGTATTTTAGCAAAAACCTGCCGGGATGAGTTGATGTATACACTGCACCATGAGTTTCCGCATTATGGTTGGAATAAAAACAAAGGTTATGGCACGGCACAACACCGCAAAGCAATTGAGGAGTTTGGCCTATGCAAATATCACCGCAGAAGCTACAATATTTTACC
>JAGVCC010000156.1 GCA_020059395.1 Chitinophagales bacterium
AAGGCCGTCGTGCAGTTCTTTGGCCAATCTGTTACGCTCTTTTTCTTCACCAGCCATAAGCGCCTTAAGCGAAATAATTTCCTGTTCTTTTTTTAATGCCGCAACTGATTGACGGTAAGCTTTTCTGCGAAGCAAATAAATAACAGCAAGCAGCAGTAAAGCCAGTAATGCTGCACCAAGTGTAATAAGTAATGTACGCAACCTTGCATTCTTTTTTACAATAGCTAAATCTTTTTCAACTGTTTGGTATTTTACATTAAGGTCGTTTATCTGCGCCATCGATTGCTGTGTAAAAACAGAATCGGAAATATTAATGTACTCATGCAATGATTCGTACGCATTTTCAAAATCCCCTTTGCCTTCGTTAATTACATATAATAGCTGGTAAGATTTTTTAAGCATGGGATAGTCGCCCATTTCTATAAAAACATCTCTGGACCGTTCTGCCAGTTTAATGGCTTCGTTAAATTTACCAGCATTAAATGCAGCATAACTTCTTACCTGAAGCAAGCCACCAAGGCTGTATTTACTTGGCATTTTCATTGCTACTTCCTCTGCTTTTGCAAACGCTTTTTCTGCATTAGCAAAATCGCCTGATCTTGCATAATAGTCTGCTTCATTTTGCCAAATGAAATAATTCAGCTCCTGGTTATCCGGATTTGCTAATGCGGTTGGTTTTGCCTGATTGTTCCAATAAAAAGCCGAGTCAATAAAAATTTTATTTTCTGCCACAAATGCTCTCGACATACTGCAGGCAAGCATAGCCGCCTCCACATCGTGTTTGCCAGCTTTGTATAATGCAATGGCCCGCAGGTATTGTTTTTTTACTTCGTCTATTTGCCTTCCCTGAAACGCAATTGAGCCAATGCCCTGATAGCCTTTAGCCTCATAAAACTTATTTCCGGTTTCAATACTAATGGCTATGGCCTGCTTTAGCAAATCGGCTGCTGCTGTTAACTTAGACTGATGAATGTTGGCAAAGCCCTTTTGATGCAGCCCTTTAATGCGCCACAATTTATCGCCGCCATTTTCATGCAGTTGCAATAAGCTGTCTGCCGTTGCTTCAAAGGCTGTGTACTTTTTGTCTTTGTAATACAGCTCTCCCAATACCCAGTAAAAATTAGATTTTATGTTTAGCGGTGTATTATCAGTAATATATTTTCTTCCTTCATTAACAGCACGGTAGCCATAGGTATTCAGGTTTTTTTTTAGAAAAGAATCTGCAGCAATTAGCAACGCCTTGCAGCGGTTAGTATCCCCATTTATGGCCAGCGCTGTTTGTAATAGTTTTTCAGCATCGGCATTTTGCGCTGCCAAGCGGTTTACTGCGCCAAAAAAAACAAATACCGCCAAAAAAAATATAATGCTCTTCATTAATAAAGGTTAAGATGCTGAAAATACAACAGACCAGTTATAAAAAATTACAGCCTCACGGAAAACCATGATTTTTATTTTTCAGGCAATACCACTAAATAATATTAGGGCATATTGTACAGCTTTGTGCAGCAAAAAAATTACTTTTCTATGAATAAGATTATTCTACTTTTTGGAGTATTGCTTTTTAACCACACAAATACCAATGCCCAGGTAATAAACAGAAAGGCAAGGGAAACTGCCGATAAAGCCAGTCAACGGGTTGACAACAAAGCATCTCAGGGTATTGATAAAGGACTGGACAAGGTGGAGGAAGGTATTGGAAATATTTTTAAGAAAAAAGAAAAAAAGAAAAAGGAAGCTAATGCTGCAACGCAAACTAAAACAGATACTGTAGTTGCACCTGCTTCTTATGGAGCAAACACAAGTACTGCTGTTAAAAAGAATTCGAAGTTTGATTTTGAGCCTGGTAATAAAGTAATTCAGTTTGATGATTTCAACAGATTAAGCATTGGCGATTTTCCGGCAGAATATAACAGCAACACCAGTGGCGAAGTGGTAAACATACCGGGTAAAAATGGCAAGTGGCTTAGCCTTACAAAAAACGGTTGCATTGTACCAGATTATACAAATAAACTGCCTGAGAATTTTACACTAGAGTTTGAATTGGGCATTAATACCGACCCCAGCAATAACTACAGTGGCTTTGGATTAAACTTTTCGGTAGATAAAGCTAACCTGATGAAGGACATGTTTTTTAATGCAGGCAATGCAGTTATCTATCTGCACCCCGGTGCTGCCACAGCAAGTGTGTTTGTAAACCCAATTGCAGGTTCAGAAATTACGAATGATGTACAAATGCCGGAATGGGATGTAAGAGAAGGCAGCAATAAAAATTTTACCAAAGTAAGTGTGTGGCGGCAAAAAGGCAGGTTGCGTATTTACGTAAATGAAAATAAAGTGTTTGATGTGCCCCGTTTTTTTGTGGAAACTGCGTCATACAGTTTTGCTTTTTTCAGAAGTTTTTTTGGTGATTGCGAAGTATATGTAACCAATATAAGGTATGCTATAGCCGGTGAAGATTTAAGAGCCAGGCTTATGAAGGAAGGTAAGTTTAGCACCACAGGTATCACTTTTGATATTAATAGCGACAAAATAAAAACCGAAAGTAAAGCTGTGTTGGATGAGATAGGCAGTTTGTTGCAAACTAACGCAGATATAAAACTAAAAATAGTGGGCCATACAGATAACGATGGAGATGCAGCTGCCAATATAATACTGTCGCAAAAAAGAGCAGTAGCCATAAAAACAACTCTGGTAAATAATTATGGTATAGATGCCGGCAGATTAATTACAGAAGGTAAAGGCGAAACAGAGGCGTTAAACACCAATACAACTGCTGCAGAAAAAGCCGCTAACAGAAGAGTGGAGTTTGTTAAATTTTAAAAAGAACGGAAATGAAAAAAATATTATTTCTTTTGTTGTGTGCTGCGGCTAAAATACAATTTGTAACTGCACAACAAGTAGGCATTGGTACAGCTGCACCCAACACATCTGCTATGCTGGATGTAACAGCAACTAATAAAGGTTTGCTAATACCCCGAATGACCACCGCTAACCGTATTGCTATTGCTACACCGGCAAAGGGATTACTGGTTATGGATACCACATTAAATCAGCAGTTTTGGTTTAATGGCACAAAATGGACAAGTACAGACAGTGCCAGCGGCATTTGGAAAATTGGTGGTAATACGGGTCTTAGCGCTGCTGTAAATTTTATTGGCAACAGAGATAATGTGCCGCTTGTTTTTAGGGTAAATAATCAACGGGTTGGCAGGTTAGACGGTACAAATATTATTTGGGGAGCTTCCTCACTATTAACAAATGCTGGTTTTGATAATGTGGCTATTGGCCGTGGGGCATTAGCAAATAATGGTACAGGCGGAAATACTAATGTGGCTATTGGTTTTAGCTCTCTGTTTTTTAATTATGGTTATTCTAATATAGGTATTGGGGCAGATGCCTTGCGCAATAATGAAAATGCCGGTAACTTATTAGCTATTGGTGACAGTGCTTTAAGAAACAATGGCTCCGGTGCCATTAATGCTTTTGAAGGAATAAAAAATGTAGCGCTTGGCTCTAAAGTATTAATGAATAATGGCCGTGGCAGTTATAACACCGCTGTAGGTTTTGAAACAATGCTTAACAACACCGGTGGTTTTCAAAATACAGCCACAGGCTACCAAGCTATGTATGGAAATGAAGTGGGTTACAATAATACTGCCAACGGTTACTTTGCTTTATATAGTAATAGTGGTGGTACTCATAACACTGCTCTAGGTGCATCTGCACTGGTAGCTAATACCATTGGCAATAATAATACCGCTGTAGGCAGGGCAAGTTTAGCTGTTAATACAAGTGGCTACTCTAATGTTGCAGTAGGAACGGAGGCGTTGTCTTCTAACACCAATAAATCTAATTTAGTAGCAATTGGCGACAGCGCTTTGTATTATAACGGGCCAGTTAATACTACCAACGGTCAAGCAATTGAAAATACTGCAATTGGTAGTAAAGTAATTTTTTTCAATGCTATTGGTAGTTCCAATACCGGCTTGGGGTTTAATAGTTTGCGGTACAATGAAGAAGGCAATGACAATACTGCTGTGGGTGGTAAAACTTTATTTGAAAATAAAAATGGTAATGGTAATGTAGCGGTTGGCAATAATGCCTTGTTTAGTAATGTAAATAACAGCGGCAACACGGCCGTAGGCAACAGTGCTATGGCAAGCGCTAATAACACAACCAATGGCCAGTATACGTACAATACAGCAGTGGGCTACGATGCATTGGCCGGGTACTTTAATCCGGCTGTGAATACTGGTAAAACAAATACGGCTGTTGGTGCAAGGGCGTTAATGAACAACCGCAGCGGCTCTAATAACGTGGCGATGGGTAATGATGTTTTAAATAATAATGAAACAGGAGGAAAGAATACCGTTGTTGGTGCTAATGCAATGAAAGATTGCGGCATTAACACCATTGGAAATGTTGTAATGGGTTATGAAGCCGGCTTAAATGTAACTGCATACGGCAATGTGTTTATTGGAGAAGAAAATGCAAAAGCAGTAACAAGCGGATATGATAATGTTTGGATAGGAAAACAAATTGGCGCAACAGGCACTCCTAATTATAACAACACCATTGCTATTGGCAGCCAGGTAAGTTCAGTTACTGGTAATAATATGGCAAGAATAGGCAATGCTTTTATTACCTCTATTGGCGGGCAGGTTGGCTGGACGACTTTAAGCGATGGAAGATTTAAGCAAAACGTTAAAGAAAATATTCCAGGGCTTGCGTTTATTAAAAAACTGCAACCGGTTTCTTACAATTATAACATCAGCAAACTGCAACCAGGCACCGATGAAGCTACTGCAAAAAAACTAAGCACCATCAGATACACAGGCTTTATTGCACAGCAGGTAGAAAGAGCTGCTTTAGAAAGCAACTACAATTTTAGTGGTATTGACAAACCGGCTAATGAGCACGGACAATACGGCCTTCGCTATGCAGAGTTTACAGTACCGTTGGTAAAAGCTGTGCAGGAGCAACAGTTAATGATAGAAGAGTTGCAGTTGCAATTGCAGGTACTTAAAAACGAAATTTCAAGCCTTTTAAAAAAGAGTAAAGATGCAAAAAGTGAATAATAAAATTCTTATGGTGAATGTACGGGAAGGTGTTTATTTATTAAAGCCGGAAGAAATTGTATGTCTGGAAGCAAGCAGCAACTATACCCGGCTGCATTTATGTAATAACAAAATGATATTTTCGGCCCAAACAATAAAGAAATACGAAAACTGCCTGCCCGAAACTGACTTTATAAGAATACACAGCTCTTTTATAGTTAACAAAAGCCATATTACACAAATAAGCAGGGCAAAAAAAGTATGCCTGTCTAATAACTTAGAAATAACAGTGGCAAAAAGAAGGTGGAAATACCTGATGCAAAAAATAAACGGCTATTGCAATGCTAACAGCTTAGCAATGGCTGTAGGTTAACAATATTCTAAACTTAGTAAAGTGCCTGTTGTAATTACTTTAACAGCTTTGTTCCATTTATACAAAACTGCAATTAGGTTTTGCATTGCTAAAACATATTTCAGCATTCCGGATTAATCCAAATTTTTGAGATTTATATTTCATACGCATTAAATAGTTAATAGCAGGTTATATATCTGCCTGTTATTTTGGTTTACAATATGTAATAAGTTAATTTGCGTTGCTAATATGCAAAGGCAGCCTTATACATATAATTTATTCAAAAAAGCAGCAACTGTTTTTTTAATAGCAATGCTTGCATGGCTTACTGTAAGCACGCCATTTATAATGAGTATGCAGCAAAATTGCAGTACAGAAGATATTAGCGCCTCATGGCCATGCAGCGATACTGATGAAGACTGTACCGACTGTTCTGGCAATGGTGCAGAAGAAAAAGCCCCAAACGGCTCCAATCTGTCGGAGGAATTTTTACATGAACATCATTATCCTTATAACTGTATTGTTATAAATGCCCGTAATCACCGTCAGGAGAATATGGATGTTTATATAGCCTTTCATGGTGAGCTGCATGCCCCCCCGCCCAACGCAGCATAACACCCTCTTAACTTTTTTACCTGCCTTTTTTTGGCAATTTTTCTCAAATTAAATTTTGTTATGAACAAACGTTTATTTGCAAACGCTGGTAAAGATATACCTGCAGGTTTGGTAGTTTTTTTAGTAGCGTTGCCCTTGTGTATTGCTATTGCTGTTGCCAGTGGTGCAACACCCTTTAGCGGGCTTATTGCCGGTATTGTTGGCGGCCTTGTAGTAGCTTTTTTAAGTAATTCCCCGTTAAGTGTAAGCGGGCCTGCGGCAGGCTTAGCCACACTTGTTTCTGGTGCTATTATTGCATTGGGCGGATTGCCAAACTACGGGCTTTTTTTGTGTGCCGTTGTTATTGCAGGTATATTACAAATATTACTTGGTGTACTTAAGTTAGGGGGCATAGCCAATTACATACCCAGCAGCGTAATAAAAGGTATGCTTACCAGTATTGGCATATTAATTATTGCCAAACAGCTGCCGCACATATTTGGTAAAGACAAAGATGCACAAGGCCATGTAACAGATTTGTTTGGCCTGGGTAACGAAGACTGGCACGAACTTTTGGTACCCCTGCAAAAAATTGAAGTAGGTGTAACCATAATTTCCTTTTTGGCAATTATTGTGATGGTGCTGTGGGATAAATCTCCCTTAAAAAAGAAATTGCCTTATGTGCCAAGTGCCCTTATTGCTGTACTCTTAGGCATTATTATTAACCAAATATGGATTGGCACCGGCAGTAAAATTAAAATTGTAGAAACAGAGCATTTGGTAAACCTTCCGGTGGCAAAAAATGCCAATGAATTTTTTGGATTTTTCTCATTGCCAGATTTTTCAGGGTTGATGAATGGCACAGTAATTATGTATGGCTTTATTATCGCAATTATTGCATCGCTTGAAACATTGTTAAGTATAGAAGCTGTTGACAACCTTGATCCGGAAAGAAGGGTAACCAATACAAACAGGGAGTTAATAGCACAGGGTGTTGGCAATTCAGTATCGGGCCTTATTGGCGGCCTTCCTATTACCAGCGTTATTGTACGCAGCAGTGCCAATGTAAATTCCGGCGGTAAAACAAAGCTGGCGGCAATAGTGCATGGCGCTTTACTTTTAGTAAGTGTTATTTTAATACCAGGTCTGCTAAATATGATACCCAAGGGTGCATTAGCAGCCATACTTGTTTTAACCGGATGGAAACTTGCTAAACCCTCTGTATTTACAGGCTTTTGGAAAGCGGGTAAATATCAGTTTATACCATTTATTGTAACGGTTATTGTAATTATAGCTATTGATTTATTTAATGTACTGCCTGTACTGGCAGGCAAAGGATTAATAATAGGTGTGCTGGCGGGTATCGTTGCGGCAATAGGAGCCATATTGCACGGCAACCTTAAAAACAATTATTACTTCCATGAAGAAAAACATACTGAAGGTGATACGATTACCATACGCCTGAGCGAAGAAGTAAGTTTTTTAAACAAAGCAGCCATACGCCAAACGCTAGATCATATACCAGAAGATGCTGTTGTGGTTATTGATGCAGCAAAAACACGGTATATAGATTTTGATATACTGGAGCTAATAAAAGAGTTCAGGGATATTAAAGCCCCCTTGAAAAATATACAACTGGAGTTAAAGGGCTTTAAAGAAAAATATAAAATTGATAACAACTACAGTGTTTCATCGGGACACTAAAAATAAAATGAAAAATAAAATGAAAGCACATAGTAAAGAAACACAGGCAAGCCTTACACCGGCTTTGGCTTTAGAAATTTTAAAAGAAGGCAATGCACGGTTTATGAAAAACCTTAAAACTCAAAGAGATTTGCTGGAGCAGGTAAATGATACCCGTGACGGGCAATGGCCCTTTGCTGCAATATTAGGCTGCAGCGACAGCCGGGTAACAGGGGAGCTACTTTTTGACCAGGGGCTGGGCGACCTTTTCAGTGTACGCCTTGCAGGAAATATTGCATCTGAATATGCAATAGCAAGCCTAGAGTTTGCAGTAAAATATTTAGGGGCCAAAATAATTTTAGTATTAGGCCATACAAGTTGCGGTGCAGTAAAAGGCACCTGTGATAATCTGGAAGATGGTATGTTGCATAATATTTTCAGCCTTATTAAACCTGCTGTAGAAGCTGAGAAAACAGAAGTAGATAACCGCAACTCTGCTAACAATAATTTTGTGAAAAAAGTAACGCACTTAAATGTGGCTGTGCAAATGAAAAGGGTGTTGACAGAAAGTAAAACTATCAGGGATTTAATTGCCGATAAAAAAGTTGGTATGGCCGGTGCTGTGTATGATGTAAAAACGGGAGCTGTTGAGTTTTATGAGAATGATATTTTTTCATTTGAGCATCTTACTAAATAAATAATTTTATTAAATTACATGCAAAGCAAGGCTGATACAACAGCCTAGCTTTATTTATTAAGTTACAAATGAAACACTTTTTTTGCTGCTTACTTTTTTGGTGGTGCACAAAAGGCTTTGCACAAAACGACAGGGTAAGTGATTATAACAATATCAACTGGCTGCAGGTATTTGCCACCATACCGCTTAATAAAAAATGGAGTGTACATGCGGAATATCAATGGCGCAGAACTGATGTGGTAAAAAACTGGCAGCAGGGATTGTTCCGCACCGGTATTAATTATAAGCTGAATGATAATGTTATTCTTCATGCAGGCTATGCAGAAGCAGAAACATTTGCGTACGGTAATTTTCCTATTGCCAGCAACGGCACTTTTCCTGAACACAGAATTTATGAGCAGCTGGTATTGCGACAGCCGCTGAATAAATTTTTAATTACACACCGATTTAGAATTGAACAGCGCTGGCTGGGCCGTGTAAAAGCCGGTACCGACAGAGAGATTGAAGACTGGCTTTTTCTGCACCGTTTCCGTTATCAGTTTCGTACGCAATTAGCGCTTGGCAAAAAATGGTATGCCGCTGCTGCAGATGAAATTTTTATTGGCGCAGGAAAAAATGTGGGTCTAAATATTTTTGACCAAAACCGTATTTTTTTACTGGCAGGCATTAAACTGAATAAATATATTTCTATTGAAGGTGGTTACTTTAACCAAACATTGCAGCAGGGTCGCAGAATAAACAACAGCACCATTATGCAGCGTAATAATGGTGTGGTGCTAAGTACGTTTCTTAATTTTTAGTTGTTGCATCGTTACTAAATGGTTCATGCAGTTTTACCGGGTTGTTATTTTTACCTGTCGTTTTCATTTGAATAACATCAACCAGCAAAGCAAAGGCCATAGCAAAATACACATACCCTTTTGGCACATGCACGCCAAAGCCTTCTATTAATAAAGTAAACCCAATTAACAGTAAAAAACTAAGTGCTAAAACTTTAAAGGCAGGATGTTTATTTACAAAATTGCT
>JAGVCC010000377.1 GCA_020059395.1 Chitinophagales bacterium
CCCGGTAAACCAACCGTAAATCTTCTAAATCTGTAAACTCCCTTTTTTGCATCTGCAAAAAAACAACTTTTAAGTAGTTGTGTCCACACGATAGGATTTTTTCGGGACTCCATTCAAATGTAATTTTTCATGGCACCAAATTAAGCCTGTACTTATTTTTTAGAATTAAGTTTATACAAAGACTTATACAAAACAAAATGTCCTGCTAAATAACAGGACATTTTTTATAATAGAAGTTTTCACAGCGCTATAGTGTGGCCAGCCAGGTTTTAATATCACTTAATGTAGATTTAACCGGTGTAAGTGCAATAATTTGTGTGCTGTTAACAGTAGTATTTTGCCCGGTGGTAATAGCTTCCTTTGTAAAAAAATAATCATTACCCTGTTTAGACATTACAAGCACCCATGCCACTTTGCCCTGTGGTATTTTGCCAGTACTAAATCTGCGTTCAGCAACATCAGCCTGCATGCGTAAAACACTGCGTAAATCTTTAAATACTAAAAATGCAGTGGTGTTGGCATTGGTGTAATTAGATGGAAGCTTAACACTTACTGCACTGCGGGCAATGCCGGATGTATCATAGAAATAATCAAGATTTATCCAGCGCAGGTGGTTAGTGGTAATTTCGTAAAACTGAGGCCCAAAACCTATTCTATTAACAAGGGTATCCGGGTTAGGCTGCCAGTTAAAAATTCCGTTTGCTCTTTCCTCACCAAAAAATAATTTCATGTTGCTGTTTACCGGAAAGTCGGAGTAGCGGATATTTATTTTAGCACCAGGAGCCAACGCTAAGTCCTGCCCATCTTTTTTAAGGCGTATAAAAATTTCGCCACCGCTAACAAGCATAGCCCCATCACTTGTAGTGGGTTTATTCATCAGCACCATATCGCCTTTCTTTTTTATTGCAAAAAGCTCTACCTGTACTCTTCCGGTAACTGCAACGCCACTGCTGTTAATGCAACATAAAGGAGGAAAAGCGCAAACAAGGCCGTTGGAAGCTGTGAGATAAGTAATATTTGCAGCGCTTAATTCCACACTGTCTTTTAAAGGCTCAATAAGTAAATTGGTTTGTAATACTGCAACCGGCATTGTTGCAGCAATGCTGTTTTGCCATACAGTATCTGCTCCATTTGTTTGCCCTGCATCGGGCACAAATATGTCAATATCTTTTTGGCAGGCTGTGAAAAATATACAGCTTGCTAAAAGCAGTATTATAGTTATATTTTTTCTCATTATTTTTCTTGTTGTGTTAGTAAGATGCTGTTACTAAAATCTGCGCTGCCTGTGTTACCGTAAATCAAGCCTTAAGCCAAAACGTAAACCTGCGGTATTATACTTTTGTTTAAAAGTTATTTCTTCTTTACTTGCTGGTGTAAGATTATACCGGAAATAAGGTTCAGCCATTATGTGCAGTTTTTCATTCAGTTTATAATAAAATGAAACACTGCCTAAAAAGCCCACCCCAATATTTGTTTTAAATTGATAAAGTGAATTTGATTTACCAGTGGTAATATTTACCGGGCGCAGGTTATTATCAAGCACTTCTCCTTTTTGCCAGCTGTAAGCATTAATAATTACTCCGGCGTTTATGTTAGTGTGCAGTTTACCGTTGCCCATTTCATAACCCAACACCAGCGGCACATCTATAGTACGAAATTTATTATGTGTGGTTTTAAAACGGCTGCCGGTGTTGGTATAGCTTCCTATAGTATCACCATTAGCATTTATTATGTATACCATTTGTATAATATTTCCTTCGCTGTAAATAAATTTCTCATTAATCTGGCTGTAGTTAATGCCGGTGCGTATGCTTACACCATTACTAAAAACTTTTGTATAACGCATACCCACACTAAAAGCAGCTGAAAACTTTGTACTCTCTTTTCTTTTTTGCAGGTAAACAGAGTTGCCGGTATCACTCAGGTTTTTAAAAGCATAATCGGGCCCGCCATAAACTTCTACATAAGTTTTATTCCCTGCAGCGTTTTTCTCAATTGATGGGCAACCGGGGTCAATTATATTTGCAAGCTTGGGCTTGGCTAAACCTACAGTAGTTTTTTCAGCAGTATTTCTTTGTGCAGTATAAAACATAAAAGGCAGCTCATAGTCCTGTACTGTTTCAACATTTGCATCATCACTATCAGTAAAAGCGGCCCCATTTTTTACCCGTATTTTCTGGCGGGCATCTGCAGTTAATTGAGCTTTTTTGTAAGATGGCTTGTTATTATTATTAGCATTACTATTTACCGCAGTCGTGCGTTTAGTGGTATAATTGCTTAAAGTACTAATTGCAATTTGGCGGCCTGCAATTGCATTGCCAACATCGTTATCAGCAACCGGTTTGTTTACAACTCCAGTTTGGGGTGCATTATTTTTTTCTGTTACCACAATACCGTCTGCCGAAACATCATTACTGCCAGATAAGCTGTTTGGGATGGTTGTAACTGCAGCGGCTGCTTCAGTATTTCTTTCCTTTGTACCTGTGCTAGTATTTAAAAGCAATAATGCACCACCGCCTGCCGCAACTAAGCAAGCTAGTAATAAAATATTGCGACGGTTAAAAAGCTGTCGCCAAAAACCTGCGGGGCGTTTCTTTTCCCGTTCCTTAATTATATTTTCCCAAATGCGTGGGTGCACCTGTGGCGTATAGTCTTCAAACTGGTTTTTAATATGGTTGTCAAAATGCTGGTTCATATTCATACCGCAATTTTTTGCAGTTGTATAATTTGTTTTTGCAGCATGGTACGGGCTTTTACCAATTGGCTGCGGCTGGTACCAGGTTGTATACCCAGCATTTCCGCTATTTCCTCATGCTGAAATCCTTCTATTACATACAGGTTAAAAATTAACCGGTATCCATCTGGCAGGTTATGTATCAGTTCTAAAATTTCTTTTTGCGTTAAATGGTTATAAGCCGCAGGCTCCATCCCTCCGTCGTCTTTATCCTGTACTTCATACCCCACCACCTCTTTTTCGTACCTGCGTAACGAATATTTTTTAAGTGCTGTATTTACAACAATGCGCCGTATCCATCCTTCAAAACTGCCTTCAAACTTAAATTGATGGATTTTATTAAACACTTTTATAAATGCATCCTGTAAAATATCCTCTGCATCCGCAGCAGTACGGGCATAACGGTGGCATACGCCCAGCATACGGCCGGCATAGCGGTTAAACGCCTCCTTTTGGCAAGTGGCATTTTCCTTAATACATCCCCGTATGAGTTCTTCTTCCGTCAAAACTTTCAGTGGTTTAAACAGGGC
>JAGVCC010000467.1 GCA_020059395.1 Chitinophagales bacterium
AAAAAATTTGTCAAGCTTGGCGCCAATAGCTTCTTCAAATGCTGCCTGCATATCTTCTGGTTGCGGATGTTTGTTTTTCCACTTAGTAAAATAATTGTGCATTGCCGCATTCATTTTTTCTTCTCCAACTGCTTGTTCCAGTAAATAAAGCCAGAGTGCAGTTTTAACGTATGATACTACACCATACTCGTTACTGTTAGGAAATTTATCTGCAGGTATATCCATTGCCGACTGCATGGGTATTGATTTACCAATAACATTATAAATGGTTTCTAAAAACTGTGACGCTGGTAATTTCTTTAAGTCTTTGGGTATCTGATCTCCAAAAATACTATTACCCCTGTATTTTTCTGCTTCATATTTAAACTGAAAATAAGAGTTAAGCCCTTCATCCATCCATGTATGCATTCTTTCATTACTGCCCAGCATGCTCATAAACCAATTATGCCCTACTTCATGTGCAATTACAGCATCTAAAGTTTCCTCCTTAGCATCAGGGCTGGTAATTAGTGTAATCATTGGATACTCCATACCTCCGCTTGAATTATTTTTAGGGCCTTCCACCACCTGTACTACCGGGTAGGCATACGTCCCTACCCAGTTACTGTATTTTCTCAATGCATCTTTTGCATAATCAATACTGTTGTTCCAAATTGTTTTTTTCTTGTTATGATAATATGTAAAAGCATCAACTATTTTACCATCATTTAGCTGTACAGTGTCAAATTGTATCACAAAGTCTTTATCTGCAAACCATGCAAAATCCGGCACCTGCAATGCGATATAAAACAATGTTTTTGTTGCAGCAGTTGTAATGGGTGTGTAGGTTTGCGCACTGCCTGTTCGTTTTTCAGTATTTACAGCTCCAATTTTTTTATAAGCATTTACTTCGTCAGCAGTTTGCAGGCTGCCTGTTGCACCTACTATATATGCAGACGGAACTGTAATACTTACATTAAAGTCAGCGTATTCACTATAAAACTCTCCCATATCCAGATAAGGCATTTCGTTCCAGCCATTTTTATCAAACACCGCAGGTTTGGGATACCACTGGCACACCATAAACTCCCCATCGGCATAGCCAGACCGGGAAAAATATGGCGGCAGGGTTACTTTAAAGGGCGTAGCAATCACAACAGAATCGCCGGGCTTTAATGGGTTGTTTAAAACCAGCTTTATTACATCAATATACTGCGGATTAGGGTGTGGCTCTATAAGTGCTGGCAAACCGTTTGCAGTAAAAGCCAGTCCGTCAATATTGCCTTTACCATAATTTTCCATTTTTTTTGAACGCTGCTCATCTTTTTTAATTTGTTGTATCAACGCTGTCGAGTCTGAACGATAGGCGTTGGGCCAAATATGAAACCAAATAAAATTAAGTGTTTCCGGAGAATTGTTTTTATAAACCAGCGTTTCAAAACCAGTAATAGATTTTTCTATATCATTTAAAGTGGCTTTAATATCATAGCGTACATATTGCTGCCAATAGTTTTGCTGGCTGTTAGTTTTAAGAGCTGTACAGAAAAAAAACAGCAATGAAAGGGATAGTTTCATACTTAAGTTTTATTTTTTATAAAAATATGAAACTATTACACAAAATGATGGTGGGAATATTTACATTGTATGATTGTATACCAATGGCATCCATTGTTATACACTACATAACTGTATTTATTAGTCGCAATACCAGTTTAGTAAGAAAACAAAGTCTAAACTAGATGCTGCTTTAAGTAAACATTAAAATTTTACAAACAAAACAGTTACTAGTGTAAACACCACAATAAAAAGTGTAAGACAGGCAACAACTAAATAAGCTATAGCTTTCATACAATTGGATTTTTGTACCTGAGCTAAAACCAAAATTGTACCAAGCTGCTTTTATGTGAATAAATATTCGGGGCTATTTTACTTTAAAAAGAGCACGGTAAAGGCGGTAAATAAAGTAATAAAAGCTATTAGTAAAAAGACGATTAAAACAGAAAAAGCTTTCATATCATTGTCTTTATATGTACAAAATAAATAACGCCTTAGTTAATTTATTATTGCAAATAATAATAAACAAATTATGCTATAAATACCTATTGAAGGCATAATGCACCTGCTGAAGGCACGGAAAACGTAAATAGTTGTTGTTTTATATGGTAAAGCTTGCAGTTTACTACTACAGTCTTACAAAAGAAAATACCCGCAAATGGCGGGTATTTTAAAATAATAATCTGATTTTACTCAAACAGCTCCGGCTGACTATCGTCTTTTACTTCCTTTTTAACCCACTCCATTTCTACGCTCTTGCTGTATTCAGTAAGTTTTGCTCCCACTGCTTTCCATCCCATTACTTCCACCATTTTTTCTACTTTAAATTTTGCTTTACGCACCATTTGCCCTCGGCCACTTTGCACAGCCAAAACAGGTTCTGGATCGGTAGTTACCGTTTCAAGGCGGTTATCTTTCCCTTCTTTAATAAAAAAGAATTTAGAGTGCAGTGTTGTTGTTTCTATTCTAAAGCGCTTGATATTAAACTGCAGCTTTTCGTTATCTAAATAAACCGCTGTAATAATTTTTTCAGGATCAAATTTTTCTATTAGCAACACTTTTTCAGGATCAAAGCGCTGCGTTAATTCCTGATCGGTTATTTCGTAATTACCATCGTTGTACACAACAAGCAGTCTGTCCTCTGCATCAAACTTGCCGAGGTACGCTCCTTTCTCTTCTGCATTCAAGCGGCCAAACTTATTATCAAACCAAAGTTTTTTAGCATCCAGTGTTGATTTACCTGCTTCTTTAAACTTAACCGATTTTACCGGGTATTTTGTAACAATATTACCCAAACTGCTGCGGCCCTTTATTTCCTGTTCCTCAAAATAAAAGTCAAATTCTTTATTGCGTGCAGTACAGTTGGGGCTTAGTACCACTTTTACAACTTCTGCTTCGCCATTTGCATTAGCAGTAAAATAGTGCACTTTATTTTTATCTTCACTTTTGGCAAGATTGTATTCTTTGTCTCTGGTAATACCTGTTACATTAAAACGCTTGGCATAGCTTACACCGGTTTTCCCATCAGTGTAAATCATGTTGTAAGTAGTACGTTCATCATTTTTTTGAAACACAGCAACATGTAAAATATCTTTACCAATAAAAATTTTATCAGCTACACGTACCACTTTCATGATGCCGCCTTTTGTAAAGGCAATAATATCATCCAGGTCGCTTACTTCTGCCACCAGTTCATCTTTCTTTAAACCACTTCCAATGAAACCATCGGCACGGTTTACATACAATTTGGTGTTGGCAATTGCAACATGCTTTACCTGTATGGTATCAAATTCTTTAATTTCAGTTTTACGTTCACGGCCTTTGCCATATTTTTTCAACAGGTTTTCATAATATGCCACTGCAAAATCTGTAAGGTTGGCAATATCATTTTTCACTTGTTTTATATCCGCTTCCAGCCCTTTAATTTGTGCATTCAGTTCATCAATATCCAAACGGTAAATACGGCGTACAGGTTTTTCTGTAAGCTTAACTATATCTTCTCTTGTAATATCTCTCTTTAATAATTTTTTAAAAGGAGTGAATGCCGTATCAATTGCCTGCAGCACTTTTTCCCATGTTTCATGCTTTTTCTCCAGCTCCTTATAAATTTTTTCTTCAAAGAAAATTTTCTCTAAAGAAGTGTAGTGCCATTTTTCCTGCAGCTCTGCCAGTTTAATCTGCAGCTCTTTCAGCAATAAGTCTTTGGTATTGTCTGTTGCAATCTGCAACAGTTCTTTTGCACCGAGAAAAACAGGTTTATTGTTTACAATAACACAGGCATTGGGACTTATGCTTACTTCACAGTCCGTAAAAGCATACAATGCATCAATAGTAATATCAGGAGAAATACCCGGTGCCAGCTCCACTATAATTTCTACATTAGCAGCTGTATGGTCGGTTACTTTTTTTACTTTAATTTTTCCGGCATCATTAGCTTTTACAATGCTTTCCATTAGCTGCGTGGTGGTAACGCCAAATGGCACACTCTTAATTACAAGTGTTTTTTTATCCTGCTCTTCAATGGCAGCACGTACCCTTATTTTGCCACCCCGTTTGCCATCGTTGTAATTACTGGCATCCATAGTGCCACCTGTTTGAAAATCAGGAAAAATTTCAAAGCGCTTGCCCCGTAAATACTTTATAGATGCTTCAATTAATTCACAAAAATTATGAGGTAAAATTTTAGTTGCCAAGCCCACTGCAATACCTTCTGCACCCTGGGCAAGCAGCAAGGGAAATTTCATGGGTAATGTAACCGGTTCATTTTTGCGTCCATCATAACTTAATGCCCAATCGGTGGTTTTATTATTGAAAGCAACTTCCAATGCAAACTTGCTTAGCCTTGCTTCAATATAACGTGGAGCGGCGGCCTCATCACCGGTGCGTACATCACCCCAGTTACCCTGTGTTTCTATCAGTAAATCTTTTTGTCCCAAATTCACCAATGCGTCTCCAATACTTGCATCACCATGGGGATGATACTGCATACTTTGCCCAATAATGTTGGCTACTTTATTAAAGCGGCCATCATCCATTTCCTTCATAGCATGAAGAATGCGGCGTTGCACAGGTTTTAAGCCATCTTCAATTGCAGGCACAGCCCTTTCTAAAATAACATAACTTGCATAGTCTAAAAACCAGGTTTTGTACTGGCCGCCAATGCCGCTGTCGGTGTGGAGATACTCTTCTTTGTTTGCTTTTGCCATATAGCCCCTGTCTCTGCCAGCTGGCGGAGAACTTAGTTTTAAAGTTTATTTTTTTTCGCAATTCCTTATTG
Source organism: Chitinophagales bacterium (assembly GCA_020059395.1). Classification (GTDB taxonomy): domain Bacteria; phylum Bacteroidota; class Bacteroidia; order Chitinophagales; family Chitinophagaceae; genus Ferruginibacter. The sequence continues at coordinate 4,811 of JAGVCC010000467.1, forward strand.
CTGAAAGTTGATACTATAATGTACGCTGATTCGATAGAACCAGTTCCCCCTTTAGGGGGCGGAGGGGGACTTCACTTCAAAGTCTTTCATATTCGCCACTTTCCCCTGCACATCAAATACACCATCAGCAATCATTAATTTTAAACGCCACAGCAAATACATATCACCGGTGGTGTGTTTTGCTTTGCTTAAAAACTGATGAATAATTTTTGATGCTTTCTGCCAGTCGGCGGTAACAAATTTTTTCAATTCTGCATCATAAAAATCATAATCGGCCTGTATTAGTTTTTTACCGCCTTCCAATAAGCGAACGCCTTTGCTTTCGCTGCATATTTTATTCCATTCATCAGGGTCCACTTCAAACTCACTCAGTGTAATTTCCCGTGCCAGTTTTTTTGCTTTTAAAAACTCTTTTGCAGGAATCTCACTTAACCAATCAGGATAAAAAATATTCCCTTTTTCATTTATAAACGGCAGGTTGTTAAGGTATAAAATAAATACCCTGCCCTGAAATTCTTTCATGTAATTGAGCAGCCAGTAATACCCACATACATCATGTTTATTTTGTGCAGCCCAAATCCAGATTATTTCTTCCTCATTGCGGCGCATGGTGCCCACCAGCTCTGCAGCTGTTTTATAATCATCCACGTCGCCAGTATCTACCTTGCCATCTAAATCACCACTAGCCAATACTTCACGCTGCCATTGCTTACGGGCTTCTATGCCTTCGCCAATATAAATTTTATTTAAAGGGCCTGTAGCATAATCGTCTTTTATCTGCAGTACTTCACCTTGTAACGTTTCATCCAGTTCAATGGCTTTTTTTAGTACGTCAACATCTGCCTCATTAAAAACTATGTGAATCATCTATTGTTATTTTTTTATTTTAACTGCTAAAAACAAATAATTATTAGCTGCCCCAATTACTTCATAATCCACATAAAAACTTTCTGTAAATATTTTAAATGCAAGAAATTCATGTTGTGGTACAGCAAATTCATCAAACAGCAATATATCACCATCGTTTAAAAAGCGATATAGCTGCGATAAAGAAAATATGGTGGCACTAAACAAATCCGCATCCAGATGGATAAGTTTTCGTTTTGTGCTTTTATAATTTTCTAAAAAAGGTATGAGTGTATCCTGAAACAGCCCTTTGTAAAAACGGGCCCTTGCATCATCTATATTTAAAGATTCCAAAGCAACTGCCATTGACCCTTTTTCAAAAGTGCCCCATTTTTCAGGCAAACCTTCAAAAGTGTCAAAACCAAAATATTGCGATTGCGGATTATTATTTTTTTCGAGCCACCATTTAAAAGAATGACCACCGCATACACCAAATTCAAAATAGTCTATTGCAGCAGTATCTACTTCTTCGGTTTTACAAACCTCGTTATATAAAATTGTACGGCGGCTATAATCCCAGGTGTGCTGATAAAAATCATTATAGCCTTTTACAGGGTGCGCCTTTTTCCATTTGCTCATTTCGCTCATATAAGCTGCATTTAGCATACCTTTAGAAAAAGGCGAAACAATAGCATCTAGCTGCCACCTTAAAAAAAGTGATTTTAATTTTCTTATAATATCAAGTTTGGTCATACGGCTGCTTTTTCTTCTGATACCAAATCAACTTCAACTTTTAAATTTTCAATAATAAAGTCCTGACGGCTTGGAGTATTTTTACCCATGTAATATTCAAGCAGCTGCTGTATATGCGTTTCGGGCAGCAGCATTACCGGCTGCAGCTTCATATCGTTACCAATAAAACGGGCAAACTCATCCGGGCTAATTTCACCCAAGCCTTTAAAACGTGTTATTTCAGGTTTGCTGCCCAATTTTTTTACCGCTTCCTGTTTTTCTGTTTCATCGTAGCAATAAATAGTTTCCTGTTTATTTCTTACTCTAAACAAAGGGGTCTCTAAAATATACACATGTCCATTCTTTACCAAATCAGGAAAAAACTGCAGAAAAAAAGTCATTAATAATAACCGTATGTGCAGGCCATCCACATCAGCATCGGTAGCAAAAACAATATTATTGTAGCGAAGCGTTTCGTAGCCTTCTTCAATATTTAAAGCATGCTGCAGCAAATTAAACTCCTCATTTTCGTACACTACTTTTTTAGTAAGGCCAAAGCAGTTTAACGGCTTACCACGTAAGCTGAACACAGCCTGGGTATTTACATTTCTTGCCTTGGTAATGCTGCCGCTGGCGCTGTCACCTTCTGTAATAAAAATGGTGCTTTCCTTTTGTTTTTCTAAAATACTTTCTTTGTCTTTACCGGTAGGTTCATCATTATAATGAAACTTGCAGTCTCTTAATTTTTTATTATGAAGGTTAGCTTTTTTTGCTCTTTCGTTAGCCAGTTTTCTTATGCCGGATAATTCTTTACGTTCTCTTTCGTTTTGTTCAATACGCTTTTTTAAAGCCTCGGCAGTTGCAGGATTGCGATGCAGAAAATTATTGAGTTCTTTACCTAAAAAGTCGCCAATAAAATTTCTCACACTTGGCCCGTTTTCATACACGGTAAGCGAACCCAATTTTGTTTTTGTCTGGCTTTCAAACACCGGCTCCTGCACACGTACACTTACAGCAGCACAAATGCTGCCACGTATATCTGCCGCATCATAATCTTTTTTATAAAACTCACGTACGGTTTTTATAAACCCTTCTCTAAAAGCAGCAAGGTGCGTACCACCCTGTGTGGTAAATTGTCCGTTTACAAAACTATAATATTCTTCACCATAACTGTTTTCGTGTGTTATGGCAACTTCAATATCCTCGCCTTTTAAATGAATGATGGGGTAACGCAGTTCATCGGCGTTGGTTTTACGCTGCAATAAATCCAGTAAACCATTTTTGCTTACATACTTTTTCCCGTTCAGGTTCATTACCAAACCTGCATTAAGGTAACAGTAATTCCAAAACTGATTATCTAAATATTCCTGTACAAAATGAAAATTTTTAAAAATGCTTTCGTCCGGTATAAAAGTTACAAAAGTTCCATTCTCTTCTTTAGTAGGCGCTTCTTTATGTTCTTTTATTAAGTTACCTTTTTCAAACTCAGCCACTTTTTCTTTACCCTCACGGTAACTGCTTACTTTAAAATAATTGCTCAGGGCATTTACTGCTTTTGTACCCACTCCATTAAGGCCCACACTTTTTTGAAACGCTTTGCTGTCGTATTTAGCACCCGTATTTATTTTACTCACCACATCCACCACTTTACCTAGGGGAATACCACGGCCATAGTCACGTACTGTAATTGTTTTGCCATCAATATTAACATCCACATGTTTGCCGTGGCCCATGGTATGCTCATCAATGCAATTATCAATAACCTCTTTAAGCAATACATAAACACCATCATCGGGGCTGCTGCCATCACCCAGTTTACCAATGTACATACCGGGGCGCAGGCGTATATGCTCTTTCCAGTCAAGACTTTTTATCGAGTCTTCCGTATAGTCAAATAAATCTTTTTCTGCCATTATTCCTTTTGTTTCAGCCTGCGAATATAGCGGAATGAGTGCATTATACAGGGTAGCGAATTATCCACATGCTTATGATAAATGTGCGTAAAAAACACCTTTTTTTATACTAAAAACCGGGTGTTTTGGGGCTGTGAGCTGCGGTGTGTCTCGTCCTGAAATAGGTTTACACAAAAAAGTAAACTTATGGACATTAAAAAACAAGCGGTTTATGAATATCTCACACTGGGATTCACCTACCGGCAACTTGCCAGCAAGTATGGGGTAAGCCGCTCTACAATTAACACATGGGTGCTGGTTCACCAGGGCATTCATAATTTGCCACGCAGCAAACGACAAAATTCTTACGACCTTCAGCAAATGAAACAAGGCAAAAAATCAACACAAAAACAAACTGCCATTTCGGATGCCGTACAAAAAATTGCTTTACTTGAAAAACAATTGGAGTGGGAAAAAATGAGAGCCGATACGATGGATACCATGATTAATATTGCAGAGAAGGAGCTGAACATTCCCATCAGAAAAAAGTCTGGCACCCAACAGTCCAACAAATGAAAC
>JAGVCC010000175.1 GCA_020059395.1 Chitinophagales bacterium
AGCTTTAAAATTTAGCGTTGGGTCAAAACAAAAAAGCCTTGAATGTACATTCAAGGCTTTTTGCGGACTGGACGGGACTCGAACCCGCGACCTCCGCCGTGACAGGGCGGCATTCTAACCAACTGAACTACCAATCCTTCAACCCGAGTCCTGATTTTAAAGTCAGCAACCAGATTTCCCGTTTTTGGGACGGCAAAGATAGGTTTTTGACTTTCTCCTTCCAAAACTTTTATAAAATATTGTTTCTTTTAAGAAATCACCTGCAATAAATATAGATTTTACTCCATTGCACCATGTTTTGTGTTTATAAACTTTAAAACAGCAGTATATTCAAAATCGGTATTATTGCTACCTTTACCACCCAAGTGTCAACCCGTTTGAAATAAACTATTTATGAACCAAACTAATAATTGTACATGCCAGAATTAAAAAACCGGCAGTTCCTTGACTTTGAAAAACCCATTAAGGAACTGTACGACCAAATAGAATTGCAAAAGGAAAGTGCAGAGAAAAATAAAAAACTGGACTTGACAGATACGATTGATAAGCTGGAACAACTTGTTGCCGACACTAAAAAAGAACTTACTACAAACCTTAGTCCATGGCAGCGTGTACAATTAAGCCGTCACCCGGACAGGCCTTATACATTAAAGTATATTGAAAAAATGTGCACCAATTTTATTGAGCTGCACGGAGATAGGAATGTAAAAGATGACAAAGCAATGATTGGCGGTTTTGCTCAACTGGACGGTGAAACCGTAATGATTATTGGACAGCAAAAGGGTATTAATACCAAAATGAGGCAACTGCGCAATTTTGGCATGGCTAATCCGGAAGGTTACCGCAAAGCCCTGCGCCTTATGAAACTTGCCGAAAAATTTAATAAGCCTATCATAACATTAATTGATACACCCGGCGCTTACCCCGGCCTTGAAGCCGAAGAGCGTGGACAGGGCGAAGCCATTGCCAGGAATATTTATGAAATGATACGCCTGAAAGTGCCTGTAATTTGTGTAATTATTGGTGAAGGTGCCAGCGGCGGTGCATTAGGTATTGGCGTTGGCGACCGAGTTTTTATGCTGGAAAACACATGGTATACCGTTATTTCGCCAGAAAGCTGCAGCAGTATTTTATGGCGCAGCTGGGATAAAAAAGAAGTGGCGGCAGCACAATTACGATTAACAGGCGAAGACATGCTGCAGTTTGGTTTGGTGGATGGTGTGATACCAGAACCCCCAGGGGGTGCACACTGGGATTATGCCCAAGCCGGCAATATTTTAAAAAAATATTTACTACCCGTAATTGCTGAACTTAAAAAAATACCTGCTGAAGAACGCATTAACCAACGCATTGACAAGTTTGGTAAAATGGGCTTTTGGCAGGAATAGAAAATAAAAAAAGAAAAAAGAGCCTTTTTAACAGAAGGCTCTTTTTTTTACTGTAATGCCTCCTAGGATGTTACTGGTATTGCGTTTTACAGGTATTAATAAACATGTGTTGGTAACAAAAAGGTAATACACAAATTCAAAAAATTATCTTTGAAAAAAACAATGGTATGCTAAAAGTTGGTGTTATAGGCGCAGGGCATTTAGGTAAATTTCACTTAAACAACTGGCAGGAAATTGAAGGAGTGCAATTAATGGGCTTTTGCGATACTGATGAAGAAAATGCAAAGAATGTAAGTGAAAAGTATTGTCTTACAAGATATACCGAAATAGAAAAACTAATTGATGACTGTGATGCGGTGGATATAGTAACGCCTACAGTATTTCACTATGAAATATGCGAAGCTGCTATAAAAAAAGGTAAACACATTTTTGTTGAAAAGCCATTAGCACATACTATGGAAGAAGCCCGTAACCTGGTAAAGCTGGCTAAAGAGGCAAATATAAAATTTCAGGTGGGGCATGTGGAGCGGTTTAATCCTGCATTTTTATCGCTGCAGGAATATAAGCTACAGCCCATGTTTATAGAAGTGCACCGTCTGGCACAATTTAACCCACGTGGTACTGATGTAAGTGTGATACTGGATTTAATGATACATGATATTGACATTATTTTAAGCCTTATAAAAAGCAATGTAAATTATATTAGTGCCAATGGCGTGGCAGTAATGAGCGATACCCCTGATATTGCCAACGTACGTATTGAGTTTGACAATGGTTGTGTGGCTAACCTTACCAGCAGCCGCATATCAATGAAAAAAATGCGTAAAATGCGGCTGTTTCAAAAAGATGCATACATTGGTATTGATTTTTTAGAGAAGAAAACTGAAATTATAAAACTTAGTGCCCCAGAAGATAAAAATGCATTTACTTTTGATATAGAAACCAACTACGGCAAAAAAACCATTGCTATTGCAAACCCTAATGTGCCGGAAGTAAATGCAATAAAAACGGAGCTGGAAGCATTTAGAGATGCCATAATAAACAATACTGATACACCAGTTACAATTGTTGATGGCTTCAGGGCTATGGATGTGGCACACCAGATACTTGATAAAATCAGCAAGGCAAATCACTAATAAAACACTTTTTGTTTTTTTGAAACAGCCCAGAATAAATATTGCATGGTATGCTGCAGGTGATTTTATTGCATCAGCTTTGGCATGGGCAGCTTTTTACTTTGTACGAAAAAATATTATTGGAGAAATACCATTAACCGGTACATTATTTTACTGGGGGTTTCTTGCTTACCCCGTTTGCTGCCTCAGCCTGTTCCATTTGGCCGGCACTTATAAAAAACTGTATCAAAAATCCAGGTTGATGGAGCTTATAAAAACTTTTAACCACAGTTTTATTGGCAGTGTTTTTTTTCTATTCTTTTTGCTGGTGTATGATAACAACAGCAACTACAACATACATTACAAAGAGTTTTTTTCGGCTTTGACTGCACAATTTTTTTTTACAGCTGCTGTACGGCTTATTGTTTTATCAAAAATAAAACAACAACTAACCAGTGGTACTGTTTACTTTAATACATTGCTTACGGGAACAGGGCCGGCTGCGGCAGCACTATATCAGGCTGTAGTTAACAATAAAGAAAAAACCGGCTTTCGCATTACCGGTGCAGCATCGGTAAACGGAAAAAATGTTTTTAACGGACAACTTACCTGTTTGGGCAATATTGCAGCTCTTGATAAAATAATTGCAGATAATCATATTGAAGAAGTTATAATAGCACTCGAAAAAAATGAACGTCCGCAGCTGGAGCAAATATTGCAGCAGCTGAGCGATAAAGATGTTAACATAAAAATTACTCCCGATACTGTTGATATTTTAAGCGGCGCTGTGCAAACCAATAATGTGCTTGGCACACCGCTTATTGATGTACAACTGGGCCTGCTGGCAGCCTGGCAGCAAAACATAAAACGGTTAATTGATATTATGGTGGCCACTGCGGCATCAGTAATTTTATCTCCATTAATTATTTTTACGGCCATACGTGTATTGCTAACTTCTAAAGGGCCTCTTATTTTTTTACAGCAGCGCATTGGTTACAAAGGAAAGCCTTTCACTATGTACAAATTCAGGAGTATGGTGGCGGATGCTGAAAAAAACGGACCACAACTTAGTTATGATAACGACCCACGCATAACTAAATGGGGTAGAACAATGCGTAAATGGCGGCTGGATGAACTACCACAATTATGGAATATTATTAAAGGAGAAATGAGCCTTGTTGGACCAAGACCAGAGCGTAAATTTTATGTGGATGAAATTGCAACACTGCATCCGGAATATAAATACCTTTTTAAAGTAAAGCCAGGCTTAAGCAGCTGGGGCATGGTAAAATTTGGATACGCATCCACCATACAGGAAATGATTGTGCGTATGCCATACGACCTGATGTATATAGACAATATATCACTAACACTTGACTTTAAAATTATGATGCACACCATAAAAATAATTTTTAGCGGCAAAGGAAAATAGGCCCGCCGTTATACGCAGCTATTTGTTTATTTTTGAATAAATCATGGCAATTTTGAAAACGCTCATTCTTTGCACTTTTTTTTATTTACTATCTTTTACCACGGCTTTGTGTCAGCATGCTTACTGGCAGCAGCAGGTTAATTATAATATTGATGTATCACTTAATGATGTAAACCACAGTTTAGATGGTTTTGTAAAAATGGAATACATCAATAATTCGCCGGACACCCTGCGTTTTATTTGGCTGCATGTTTGGCCCAATGCTTTTAAAAATGACCGCACTGCCTTTAGCGACCAGTTGCTTGAAAATGGCCGTACCGATTTTTACTTTTCAAATGCTGATAAAAGAGGTTATATCAACCGGCTTAACTTCAGCGTAAATGGAAATACAGCAACAATGCAAGATCATCCACAACATCAAGACATCATAAAAGTGATTTTACCAAGGCCGCTTTTACCGGGCCACAGCTGCAATATAGAAACACCCTTTCATGTGAAGCTACCGAGCAATTTTTCACGTGGCGGACATAACGGGCAGGATTATCAAATTACACAATGGCATCCTAAGCCGGCTGTTTATGATACCAAGGGCTGGCATGAAATGCCTTATCTGGACGAAGGTGAATTTTACAGTGAGTTTGGTAATTATAAAGTACAAATAACGCTGCCAGAAAATTATGTGGTGGCCGCCACTGGCAATCTGCAGCAGCAAAGTGAAAGAGAGTGGCTACTTAAAAGAAAAACATTTACAAGAACACCGACTGCAAAGAAAACGGGAGAAAAGAAAACTCCTTTAATGTCAACAACTCCCTCTGCAGGCGCCACAAAAACACTTAATTACATACAAAATAGTGTACATGATTTTGCATGGTTTGCCAGTAAAGATTTTACCGTAAAAACCGACGAACTGCTGTTGCCATCAGGTAAAAAAATTTCGGTATACGCTTACTATTATTCGCAAAACGAAACAATATGGCGTAACAGCTTGCAATTAATTAAACAGGCCATAATCACAAAAAGCAAGTGGGTTGGAGAATACCCTTATGATATTATAAGTGTTGTTGAAGATGAACGTGGTGATGGCGGTATGGAATACCCCACCATAACATTTTTATCAAACGGCGGCACAGAAAAAATGCTTGACTTTGTTATAAACCATGAGGTAGGCCACAACTGGTTTTATGGCATACTGGCCAGCAATGAAAGACAGCACCCGTGGATGGATGAAGGTATGAATACCTTTTACGACAGCCGTTATATGCAGCAGTACTATGGCAGCAGTTTTGACATAACCGAAAGTAAAGCTGCTTTTATAAAAAAGCGAATGCCACATGATATTATGCAAACGATGCTGGGCGCTGTTATTGCTACAAAAAAAGACCAGCCTGTTGAAACACCCTCGGCAGCCTTTAGCAGTAATAATTATAGCAGTATTGCTTACACAAAAGCAGGCAGCTGGATGGCACTGCTGGAAAAACAACTGGGTAAAGCACTTTTTGACAGTTGTATAAAGACTTATTACAGCCAATGGCAGTTTAAACATCCCTATCCTGAAGACTTTAAAAAAACAGCCGAGCAGGTAAGTGGAAAAAATTTAGACAGCTTATTCAGCCTGTTGCAAAAAAAGGGAGCGCTTGAAAAGAGGGCTGTAAAAAAAAGTATAAAACTTACCAGCTTTTTTAGTTTAAAAGATACTGAAAAATACAATTATGTTTTTGCTGCACCGGCAGCAGGATATAATTTTTATGACAAAATAATGATTGGTGCATTGCTGCATAACTATACAATGCCTGCAACAAAACTGCAGTTTGCGGCGGCACCACTTTATGCTGTTGCCAGCAAAAGTTTTAATGGCATTGGTAAGATAGCCTATAGCTGGTTTCCCGGCAGCAATGGTGCAAGAGCAGAGTTTTCTTTTGCCGCCGCCAGTTTTAACAGAGATACATATAAAGACTCAACCGGCACAGTAAACTATATGCGTTTCAGTAAATTGGTGCCCGCATTTAAATATATTTTTGCCGAAAAAAACAGCCGCAATACCGTCACTAAATACATGCAGTTTAAAACTTTTTTAATTAACGAAACGGAACTTTTTTTTGACAGAGACCCGGTTACTCAAATTGAAACAATTGCTTACCCGGTAAAATCAAGATACGTAAACCAGCTGCAATTTGTTATTGAAAATGAAAGAGCACTTTATCCCTACAGCGGTATTTTAATGGCAGAGCAGGGGGATGGTTTTGTGCGTACCAGTTTTACGGGCAATTATTTTTTTAACTATGGTGAAAAAGGTGGTTTAAACCTGAGAATATTTGCAGGTAAGTTTTTTTACACTGCTGATAAAACGTTTTTAAACCAATTTGCCACAGAGCGCTATCATTTGAATATGACCGGGCCCAGGGGCAATGAAGATTATACATACAGTAATTATTTTGCAGGCCGCAATGAGTTTGAAGGCCTGGCAACACAACAATTAATGATACGTGACGGCGGCTTTAAAATTGGCACTGATTTGTTGTTTGATAAAGTGGGTAAAACAGATAACTGGCTGGCAGCAGCAAACCTTACCACCGACATACCGGATAAATATAATCCGCTAAGTGTGCTGCCGGTAAAAATTCCTTTAAAACTATTTCTTGATGTTGGTTCATCTGCAAGTACTTGGCGTAACAACGGAGGCAGCACTGGCCGCTTTGTATATGATGCCGGCGTACAGGTGCCTTTATTTAAAGGAGCCATCAATATTTATGTACCATTACTGTACAGCAAGGTTTACAGGGATTATTTCACATCTTACATCACCGAAAAAAAAATTGCGAAAAAAATTGGGTTTAGTATAAATTTTTCCAGCAGTTTTTTAAGAAAGGCATTGCCTTTTTCAGGATTTTAAAATGATACATTATTTAAAAAATAGTGAAATAGATTTTGAAAAATGGGATGCTTGTGTTGCGCAGGCAACCAACAGTTTAATATATGGGTACGCATTTTACCTTAATGCCATGTCTGAAAATTGGGATGCGTTGGTATTTGGAAATTACGAAGCTGTTATGCCATTGGTATGGCGAAAAAAAAAAGGCATTAAGTATTTATACCAACCAGCATTTACACAGCAGCTGGGCATTTTTAGTATTACAGCGCCTGACAGAACTATGGAAAATTTATTCTTAGAGGCGTTAAAGAAAAAGTTTTGTTTTGCTGAAATTTTTACAAATATAAAATGCAGAGAAGCTTTACCTAATTATATTTTACCACTTACAAATAGTTATACTGAAATTTCAAAAAACTACAGTGGCGATTTAGTTAAAAACTTAAAAAAATCGCAAAAATATTCACTGCAATACATCACCCTGCATACACCTTCAGATGCTATAAATGAATACCGGCAAATGTATGCACAGAGGCTGGAGAAAGTGAGCGAAAATGACTATGAAAATTTTTTAGGTTTATGTAACTATTGCAAAACTGTTAATAAGGCTTTTGTAAGATCTGTTAATGGGCCTGATAAAGAATTACTTGCCATTGGACTTTTTTTAAAAGACGACAGAAGAATATATAACGTAATGTCGACCACTACAGAAGCAGGCAGAAAATGCAGTGCCAATCATTGGCTGCTTGATAACATAATAAGAGAATTTGCAGGCACTAAACTGATATTAGATTTTGAAGGCTCCATAGTACCAGGAATACAAAAATTTTACAGCAATTTTAAACC
>JAGVCC010000190.1 GCA_020059395.1 Chitinophagales bacterium
ACATTGGCGGCTTCATTAATTGTGGCGTTTATATTTAACCCTGTTTTTGCGGTTAGCTTTATGAAGCCAGAAGGCAAGGAATATGAAAAGCCTAAAAAAGCTATTTGGACAAATAAGTGGTTTATCAGTGCTGTAATAGCGGGAATTATTTGTCACTTATTGGGCCATCATGGCACAGCTAATTTCTTTTTAATAATGGGCTTGCTAATGGTAATTAATACCTACGTTTTAAACGATGCCATTCATGCTTTTCAAAAAAGAGTATTGCCCGGTTTAATGAACCGCTACGAAAAATTATTAAAATGGATTCTAGTAGGCTGGAGGCCGGTATGGGCATTTGCATCATTGTTTGGTTTGTTTGTGGTGTCGTTGTTGTTGTTAATGGTTCGTGGTAATAAATCAACCTTCTTCCCCAGTGGCGACCCCAACTTTGTATATGTATATGTAAAAATGCCGGTTGGTACCGATGTTAAGCGTACCGACAGTGTTACGCATGTATTGGAAAAAAGAGTACAGAAAATTTTAGAGAACGAATTACCAACAAAAGCCGGCGGCATTGTTGAAAGTATTATTACCAACATAGCGGTTAGTGCTAACAGTCCGGAAGATAATAACCGCAGTGTGCAGCCAAACTTAGGCCGTATACAGGTAAGCTTTGTTGAGTTTGAAAAACGGCATGGTAAGGTTACTAAACCGTTTATGGAAGAAATACGCAGGCAAATGACAGGCATACCCGGCGCCAGTATTGTAGTGGCTCAGGAAAATGGCGGCCCTCCAACAGATCCTCCGGTAAATATTGAAGTGCAGGGTGATAATTTTGAAAGCATTGCTAAAGTAGCCAGCGATTTATCAAACTACTTAGATACTAACCAGGTAGAAGGTATAGAAAATCTGCAAATGGATGTGGACCTCAACAGCCCTGAAATTACTATTAATGTAGACAGAGAAAAAGCCATGATGGAAGGCCTTAGTACCGGACAAATTGGTATGGAAATACGCACTGCTTTATTTGGTAAAGAAGTAAGCAAGCTAAAGGATGGTGAAGACGAATATAAAATTCAGGTACGCACAACAGATTTAGTACGCCGCAGTATTACCGATTTATTAAACATGCGTATTACGTTTATGGATATGAATACGATGCGTATAAAAAGTATTCCCATCAGTGCTGTGGCTGCTGTTGATTATACAACCGCCAGTGGTGCTATTAAACGTAAAAATGTAAAACGCACCATTCAGTTGCAAAGTAATGTGCTTGACCCTACCATGGTGGGTAAAGTAAATGAAGAGCTGCAAACTAAAATTGATGACTTTAAAGCAAAAAATAAAATACCGACTGATGTTACATTAAGGTTAAGCGGACAAAGTGAGCAGGAAAAAGAGACATCAACTTTTTTGGGCTGGGCTTTAGGTGGCGCACTGGCAATTATATTTATGATTTTAGTGCTGCAGTTTAACAGTATTAGTAAACCATTTATAGTAATTACAGAAATATTCTTCAGCATTATTGGTGTGTTTTTAGGCTATGCTTTAACAGGTATGACGATAGCTACCATTATGCTTGGCGTGGGTATTATTGCACTGGCGGGTATTGTAATTAAAAACGGTATTCTGTTAATTGAATTTACTGATGAGCTGCGTGGGCGTGGCATGAAAACAAGAGAAGCAGCTATTGAAGCAGGTAAAATACGTATTATACCGGTACTGCTTACAGCGGTTGCAACTATATTAGGTTTGTTGCCATTGGCAGTTGGCTTTAATATTGATTTTGTGTCGTTCTTCCAGCACCTTAATCCGCATATTTTCTTTGGTGGAGATAGCGTAGTGTTCTGGGGGCCCTTAAGCTGGACGATGATTTTTGGTTTAATCTTCGCCTTTTTCCTTACATTAATAATGGTGCCAAGCATGTACATTATTTCTGAAAGGCTGCGCCGCCCAATGGAGAAATTTTATGGTACTAAGTTTATTGGACTGTTAGGTTTTGCCGGGCCGTTCTTCTTCATTTTTGTTGGCCTTATGTATTTTGTAAGAAGGCTGCAGGGTAAAAAAGTATGGAATGGAACACTAAAAGTTAAAAAAAATTAGTTGGTTGAAAAACCAGTTTTGGTTCTAATGGTGCCGCTCATTTTCATGAGCGGCATTTATTTTATGAACTAATACCAAATAGACATTAAAACTATACTTTAGTCTTGTCATTTCGACGAAGGAGAAATCTGCAGCAGTAGAGTAAAATAGATTTTTCCTTCGTCGAAATGAGAGTGTGTTTTTAAAGTCCAATTGGTATAAATGCTGCATCTATACCTGCATATTTTTTATAAACCAAAGCTCGTAACAAGGGTCTAAAAATTCAACCTTACCCACTCCTTCTTCTATTAACTCTTTTTGTACAAGTGCTTTTTTTATTTTTAACACATTAGCCGATGTGCCTAATTGGTATTTATCAATTATATTTTTTGAGCTTAATTGTGTTGTAATACCATCTGCCAAAGCCTTTAAAAAATTAAATTGTGGAGTGGTTAAGTTCTCTGTATCTCTCATATAGAGCATGGCATTTTGTTCAAGCAAATTATCAATGGCTTCGGTAATATTATTTTTTGTTACTTTTTTTTCGGCTTGCAGCCATACCAAATGCGAAAGCTGCTGCACATAATAGGAGTGATCTTTTACTGTAGAAGCTATTTCATTTGCAAATTGTTCTGTTATACTTTTTTTGGTTATTGCAAATTGCTCAGTTATATATTTAATCCAGTTGGTGCGGCTTATCTTTTGCAGATAAATTATTTCCCCAAATTTGTAAAATGCTTTTGACTGCTTTACAAATAATTCTGTCATCATATGCTGCTGGCTTCCATAAAGGCAATAGGTTACCAGCTGGTGATGCTGCCATTCGCTCCGCAGCCTTTTTTGAAACAGCTCCGGCTCTTTAAATGTAGCCAGGTTCTGAAACTCATCTAAACAAACAATAATAGAAATCCCTTTTGCTGCAGCAATCTTTTCCGGGAGGTTTAATATTTCTCTATAATTTTTTTCTACTGATTTCCAGTCAAAGGAAATTTCAATATCCTGCATCGGGTCTGTGCCAATAGATATTTTAGGGGCAATGTTTTTTAAAAATTGTTTCCCTGTTTCTACCCATTCATTTATTTTACCTGAAGTAGTTTTTATTACTGCCGATGCATAGGCTTTATAAAAATCTTCTTCGTTACGAATACGCAGCATATCAATCATAACCACTTTTACCTGACGGGTTTTAATTTCTTCTGCCACTTTTTTTACAAGAGATGATTTTCCCCAGCGGCGGGGTGATATAATAATACTGTTAATCTTGTTTAAGAAATTGGCTTTTAAGCGAATAATATCCTGTGTGCGGTTGGTAAAACCATTAACACTTACTGTTTTGCCAAATAAAAAAGGACTTTGCATAAGCTAAGATAGTTAGCTTATTCCAGCTTACCAAACAGTAACTTACCTTAAGGTAAGTTACCTTAAGGTAAGCTGTAAAATCTGGGTGCATTGTGTTTCCAATCATCATAATTTTATACTTTTATTTTTTATTGCTATTAACTTCACAAAAAAATTTACAGCCATGACAAATCATGAAATTGATTACAAAATTTACGGAGAAGAATTACAGTTTGTAGAAATTGAACTGGACCCTAACGAAACAGCCGTTGCAGAAAGCGGTGCTTTTATGATGATGGACAACGGCATTGAAATGCAAACCATTTTTGGAGATGGCAGCCAGCAGCAAAGCGGCGGCTTTCTTGGCAAACTGATGAGTGCCGGCAAACGCCTTATTACCGGCGAAAGTTTATTTATGACGGCTTTTACAAATACAGGGCAGGGCAAAAAAAAGGTAAGCTTTGCAAGCCCCTATACAGGTAAAATAATTGTGCTTGATTTGGCAAAGCTGGGCGGAAAAATTATTGCACAAAAAGATGCTTTTTTATGCGCTGCAAAAGGTGTGAGCATTGGTATTGAATTTCAAAGAAGATTAGGTACGGGTATTTTTGGAGGCGAAGGTTTTATTATGCAAAAAATTGAAGGCGATGGCCTGGCCTTTGCACATGCAGGTGGTTTTATTGTAGAAAAACAATTGCAACCCGGAGAAGTGTTAAAAGTGGATACCGGCTGCGTGGTGGCTTACACACCCAATGTAGATTTTGATATTGAAATGGTAAAAGGTATTAAAAACTTTATGTTTGGCGGCGAAGGATTATTTTTTGCAAAGCTTACCGGCCCCGGCCATGTGTGGCTGCAAAGCTTACCCATAAGCCGTTTGGCGGGCAGGTTACAGCAATACACTTATCATAGAAAAGAAGAAGGCGGTATTTTAGGTGGGCTTGGAAATTTATTAGACGGAAGAGAATAAGCTGCTACGCAGCTTTGGTTTGCCACTGAGACACAGAAGCACTGAATAAATCAATTTGTATTTTCTATGTTTCAGTGCCTCAGTGGCAATCTTATTTTTAAGCATAACAAACAATCAGAAAAACAACGCTTCAGCCACAGCCACACTTTCCGGCCTGCCTACATCAACTAAATTATCACCGCTGTGGTCGTACCCTAAAATAACATGTTTGGCAGCTAAATCTAAATACGTATCCATTATAGAAAACTTGCCTTGCTGCGTTATTAAATCAAATATTTGTGGCTCATAAATTACCACACAACTGTATGCCATTTCTTTTAAAATGGGCTTAGTTCCTTCCCCACGGGGGAAGGTTAGGAAGGGGCCCTTTGTTTCTCCAGTGTTTACATTTTTCCATCCGTGTAAGCGGTTATTTTCATCAAATAATAAAACCCTTGAAGATTTACGGTTGGTAACACCAAATGTAACTAATGGTTTGTGCTGCTGATGAAAAGCCATCAGCTTATTTAAATCAAGGTTAGTGAGAATGTCAACGTTCAATGATATAAATGGTTTATCACCATCCAGTAGTTTTCTTGCTTTTACTAATCCACCACCGGTTTCTAAAACAACATCGCTTTCATCACTTATCATTACATTGCTGCCCCAGCCATTGTTTTCTTTTACAGCATTAATTATTTGATCAGGAAAATGATGAATGTTTACCACCACATCTGTAATACCATATTGCTGTAAATATTCAATATTACGTTGTAATAAAGATTTGCCGTTTACAATAGCAAGCGCTTTAGGATGTTTGTCAGTCCAAGGTTTAAATCTTGTACCTAAACCTGCGGAGAATATGATTGCTCGAAGCCCCCCCGCCCCTAAAGGGGAGCTTTGGTCTCTGTTAATTTTTACTTCTTCTATCGTTTTGTTTATCTGTTCCAATATTTTTTCAGGATTGTTTTTTACTTGTGAGTTTGTGAAACGGAGTACTGTAATTCCAAGTTTTTCAATTTCATTTTGCCTTACAGCATCATTAATTTTTACATCTTCTTTATTATGTACCGTTCCGTCTATTTCAATTATAAGTTTTAGCTGATGACAATAAAAATCGGCTATATAAAACAATAACGGATGTTGTCTTCTAAATCTTACCCCTAATTTATTTCCAGATAAATATTTCCACATCAAATCTTCTTCCCAAGTCAAAACTTCCTTAACTCTTCAGCTCTTTTAAACAATAAATAAGACGCACCATAGTGCATGCTTTTATTATTTCATTTCATTAATTACTACTTACCCTTTTAAAATATATTTTCAAATCTAAAGCTCGGCTCCCCTTTAGGGGCGGGGGGGCTGTTCCTCTTTCTTCCAGTTCTCTTTATTTGAATGATTAAGTTCAATCTTAACCTTAAACTTATTTCTTAAATGCCTTGCCACAGCTTCTGCAGCATACACACTGCGGTGCTGTCCGCCGGTGCAGCCAAAATTAATGCACAGATTTTCAAACCCCCGCTTAATGTAATCTTCCACACTTATGTCAACAATACTGTACACGCTGTTTAAAAAATCGGGCATTTTAGTTTGCTGCTCTAAAAAATCTTTTACCGGTTTATCAAGGCCGCTTAAATGCTTATAATCATCAAACCTGCCCGGGTTTAATATGCCACGCATGTCAAATACAAAACCGCCGCCATTGCTGGTTTCATCTTTAGGGTAACCTGTTTTTATAAATGAAAAACTGTTAATGGCTACTGTCAATGGCGTATCATCA
>JAGVCC010000272.1 GCA_020059395.1 Chitinophagales bacterium
ATTTAACACCCGGCCAGCAACGTATTGTGCTGGTAATACGTGCTGTTGTAAAACTACCGCCGCTTTTAATTTTAGATGAACCCACCGCCGGGCTTGACGATGATAACACCACAATATTTATACGGCTGATTAACGCACTGGCAGCTTTAAAAAAAATGGCCATTGTTTACATCTCTCACCGCACAGAACCTAAGATACAGCCGGAGAAAATATTAGAGCTGCTTCCCGGAGAAAATGGATCACTTAGTAAAATAAGCTAAGCTGCCTCACTTTATTTTACCGCTGGTATAATTTTACAACCTTATCATTACAGGCAATGTTTCTTTAAGTAAATTGTGCATCTAAAAATATTTATCATGAAAAGTTTACTATTTTCTTTATTAACATTACTTACAATTAGCGCTTGTGCACAGCAAGATAAATCTGCAAGGCCCAGCCCCCCTGCAACAGTTACAGAAACCATAAGCAGCGGTGCAAAAATAAGTATTGAATACAGCCAGCCTTCTTTAAAAGGAAGAGTTGTAGGAACAGATGTAGCTCCATTTGGAAAAGTATGGAGAACAGGCGCCAATGAAGCCACCGTTTTTGAAACAGATAAAGACATAAAAGTAGAAGGCAAAACATTGCCTGCCGGTAAATATGGCTTGTATAGCATACCAGGTGAAAATGAATGGGTGATAATTTTCAACAAAACATGGAAGCAATGGGGCACCCGTTATACAGAGTCTGATGATGCATTAAGAGTAACCGTAAAACCTGCAACTACTGACGCCACAACAGAAAAAATGACTTTTACCATTGAGAAAAGTGGAAAGGTTACTTTGCTTTGGGGCAATACAGCTGTTGCATTTACTGTACAATAAAATTATTTTCATTTTTAAAAAGCTCCGGTTAAACCGGAGCTTTTTAATTACACTAAAAGCAAATCATCAATAAAAAATTATGAAGAAAATTAACACCCTATACATTTTAAGCGGCGGCCGTGTGGCAGCCATTAATAAAAAAGACGGCACAATAATTTGGGAAGTAAAACTGCGGCAATATTTATCAGCCGGTGTAACAATAGCTGTTGGGCAAATAAATTTTGAAGATGGAAAACTGTATGTAGGCGGCAGCGGCGTGTTGCTTTGCCTTGATGCAAAAGACGGAGCACTTTTATGGCAAAACCCATTAAAAGGCTGGGGCTATGGTTTTGTAAGTATGACAAACGCAGGCAATGAAGCTGCCGCAGCAACGGCTATAAGTGCAGCAGCATCTGCAGCAATAGTTGCTGCGACTACTTAAAATAACTTAATTATAAAAGAAATTTAACAGTGCGGCAGTTATTAAACTGCAGCACTGTTGTTGTAGCATTTATTACAAATCTGCTTTCATTTTTAAATACACACCATTCGTCCACCCAAATCCATCCTGATTGGGGTATTCGCCACCACCGGCTGTAATGGTTGCATCCATAACATTGTACTTCTCCATCATTTTACCGGTGGTGTTATAAATCCTTTCGCAATTATGCAGCCAGTTGTTTTTTATTTGTTGTGCCAGTTGGTTAAAACGGTAATTTTTTAAACCCTTGTAAGCTATCCATTGCAGCGGTGCCCAACCATTGGGTGCATCCCACTGCTGGCCGGTTTGATAAATAGTGGTAACCAACCCACCCAGCTGTAAAAATTTTTCTTCTGCAATTTTTGCCACTGCTGCAGCCTGTTCGTTACTTGCCATATTAAAAAACAACGGAAACATTGCTGCCAGGTTAAAATGCAGTTGCTGCTGTTGTAGTGCAAAATTATAATCGAAAAAAAAGCCTTCTTCCTCATTCCAGCAATATTGCTGTATGGCTTTTTTACGCAGCTGTATTTTATTGGCAAACAAATCAGCATTCATAGTTTCATTGCCAAGCAAATAAATTTTTTGCAGCAGTTTTTCTAAAAAAAGCAGCAGGCAGTTTAAATCAACAGGAATAATATGAGTAGTTTGAATGGTGTGCATATTTTCAAAATCTGCAAACCAACGGCTGCTAAAGTCCCAACCGGATGCTGCTGCTGCTCTTATATGCCTGTATGTGGCAGCAGCATTATTTTTTTCAGCAGCCACATGCACATCTTCTATAAAGGCTTCGGGCCGGGGCGTTGCTTTTTCATCCCAGTAGCGGTTAAGTACAGCACCATCGGGCAGCAGCACTACATGGTTTAGTGCATTGTTTGCCGTGGTAAGTGCATCAGCCCCATTCATCCAAAAAGCATATTCTTTTTCAAGTGCCGTTTTATATTTCAGTAAAACAGTTTCTCCCTTTTCTTCACTCAGCAAATAAATCATCAGTGCAAAAAAAGGCGGCTGGCTGCGGCTCAGGTAATAAGTGCGGTTACCGTTGGGTATAAAACCAAATTCATTTATCTGGTAAGCAAAATTATCAATCATGCTTTCTATCAAATCAATTTTACCGCTTACCTGCAGGCCCAGCATTGTAAAATAACTGTCCCAGTAATATATTTCTCTAAAGCGGCCACCGGGCACAATATATTCATTGGGCAAAGGGATTAATGTACCTCCTTCGGCAGCAGGTTTACGCTTCAGCTCATCCCATAAATCGTTTAAATGCGTATCAATATTTTTTTGGGCAGATGAATAAGCGGTATTTTTTTCTTCAGGCAAAACAAAATGCTGCTCAATAAAATCTTTAAGATTAAAGCCTGCCGAATTTTTAAGCGCATGGTACTGCTGTAAAATTTCTTCGGCTGAAGATGCAGGTACTGCATCCACAAAAAACTTACTGTCGGCAAACTGTTCACTGCTTTGTACTGCTTCATACAAAGGGCTGAGGGCTTCTATAAAAAACAAATCATTTTGTTGCATACCGCATTTTTGGTTCAATTATAAAGCAGCCTGTTTCTTATACAATTTATTAAATGCAAACAGGCTTATTATCAGCAGCACTATGGGAATCAACGAAAAATAAAAAGCCGTTTTACCACCATAAGAATGAAAAATAACACCCGTTATTAATGAGCCTGCACTGCCACCAATGGCAGAAAAAACAATAATTAGCCCCGACATTAATGCATGTTGTGTTTTTGGTAGCGAACTTAAAATAGCTGAATTTACAGAAGGATATACCGGTGCTAAAAACAGCCCGATTAGTGGAAATACATACGCTGCCAACGGGGCACTCAACCAGCCCGTGGCGGCACTACCATTGGCATTTGCTGCCAGCGGCATGGCCACCAGTACCATAACGGCGGCACATACAAGACAACATAACAGCACATAAAACCAGTGAAATTTTTTAAGCACAATACCTGCCAAAAAACGCCCCAAAGCCGATGAACCTGCAAGTATACTTGCCATTTGCACACCCAGCGACTGCGGCAATTGCAATACTTTATTATTAAAAGTTGGTAAAAAATTCTGCAGGCTTTGTTCAATTAAAACATATAAAAAAGCAGAGCAGATAAATGCAATAATAACTGGCTTTGCAAATAATGAAAACATTTTAAAAAAGCCTGCAATGCCAGTCTCATCTTTTCCTTCGTGTGCGCCGGTTTCATCAAGCCGGGACGCAAACAGAAGCAAAAATGCAACAACTGCAAGCCCTCCAATTATATAATAAGTTTTAAGCCAGCTGGTAGATTCGGGATGGTTGTTATCAATAAAAAAACTAAAAATAAAAAACAGCGTCATACTTCCCACTGTAAAAAACGATTCAATAAAATTCATGAACCGTATGTGGCTTTTTGAATCTTTGGTAATAATTCCAATAGTACTGTAAACCGACATTTTGATGAGTGCAAAACTGCAGCCTATGATTCCAAACAATAATTTTATTGCTGTAAAATACGGCAACGATGGAATAATAAAACAGGCAGCTGCCACAGCGGCAAGCGCAATAAGCATGGCCCGTTTATACCCAAGCTTAATTATAAAGGAGGAAACAATAAAAGACATTATAGCTATGCTGATGTCTTTCCAAGGGTCTATCCATGATGCGGCAGACTCTGTAACACCAAAGTTACCTTGCACCATGGTGATAGCAATACCAGAGCTGTTTAGCAGTATGGCAAAAACAAAATAGTTTAAAAAAAGGGAAGCTTTAATTTTCCATTCAGACATATGCAAGCATTAAATGTGAACAATAGTTTTTCTATTATAACGAACCTCCTTCAACCAATAAAGACTCTACCGTTAATTCCTGCATAAAGCTGCTGCCTTTTAAGCATTCTGTCATGCGCTTAAAAGCAAGCTTACCCAGTTTAAAACCACTTGTTTCCACAAATGTAATTTTAGGGTTGTACAAAGTGGGTATTAAGCCATTGCTTATAGAAATTACAGCCACATTTTCCGGCACACTCAATTCTAACTCATGTATTGCCTGCATGGCACCAATTAATAACTGGTCACCCATACAAAAAACAGCATCAGGTCTATTTTTTCCGGCAAATGCTTTTAAGGTTTCATGTTTAGCCTCATTAATGCTAAGGGGAAAGCGGTTAACAACAGCAGTTACCGCCGCATGTTGTTTCACCACTTCGTTAAATGATTCAAATCGTTTTTTGGAAATAGTTAATTTAGGATGTCCAAACAATGCCAGCACCCTTTTGCGCTTTTTCTGCAGTAATGTATGTGCCGCAAGGGCTGCAGCTTTTCTGTCTGCAAGGCAAATTTTATTACATGCCTCATAGTCAGGCACACGATCAAAAAATATTACCGGCACTTTTTGATCCTGCATTTTTAAAAACTGGCTTATATCGTCCGTTTCGCCTGTAATAGCCACAAACACACCGGCAATCTGGTTATTTTTAAGCAGCTTTAAATTTGCGGCTTCAATATCCTTGCTTTCGCTGCTTTGCATAATTAAGAGAGAGTAACCACTTTTACGGGCTTCTTCTTCAACAGCAGCGGTAAACGAGTCGTAAAAAAAATTATCCAGCAGCGGCACCATTACACCCAATACATTGCTACGTTTGCTACGTAAAAAAACAGCATGTTTATTGGGCTCGTAGTCCATGGCGGCAGCCAATTCCCTTACCTTTTTTTTGGTTGATTCAGAAATATCAGGATGGTTTTTCAGCGCCCTCGAAACAGTGGAGACACTGATCTTTAAAATTTCAGACAGTTGCTTTAATGTACTTACAGCTTGCATATCGTTACTGTGAAAATAGGACTATTTTCTGTTTCAATGCCACCAAAATAAATTGCATGTCTACAGTACATTATTTTTTAAAAATACTATTTGTCCTAAATGATAAGCATCATGCTGCAGGCAGCCTGTTATCAATTGGTAAAAACTTTGTCCCTCTCTGGGTGATGGTTTATCCAGCTGCTCGTCTTTCATGCTATGCAGGGCATTGCGTAAACTATGGTAAGCGCTCTCAAAATCAAGCAGTGTTTGCTTCCATTGTGCTTCACTCAATTCGTTAGGCAATGCAAAGTCTTTAAACGGCGGCGGACTGTCGTTGCCATTTAAACGGTTGGTAACACGGGTGCGCCAGTAAATTAAATGCGTGGAAAGCATCCATATACTGTTGCCGTTTGCCGACAGCCGTTTTGCGGCAGCGGCAGCATCAATACCATGCAGGGCTTCTTTAAAATTTACACCAATCCAGCAGTCGCCGTGCTGCAGTGCTTCAAACTGTTTTACAATGCGGTTAATTTCAATCATCATACTTTATAAATTAAATGAGGCTTTACAAATGTAACATTCATATTAAAATAATTTGCCAGCACATATAAAACAAGCTATATTTGTTTTTACAAAAATCAACAACTTGTTGTTGACCGTAAACAACCCTAAAAATTAAACTATGCTTATAAAAAAATCCGGCTCTGTAATCAGCGCCTTGCTACTGGGTGCAATTATCGCATTACAGTTTGGCTGTAAAAAAAACGACGACTTAACAAATAACACACCCACATTAGAGCCACCCGTAAATGCCAATGATGCCGTTAAAGTGGCTGCAACCATTAGCGGCAGTGTGATTGATGAAACTAACAAGCCCGTTGCAGGTGCTGTTGTTACGTCTGACACCTACAGCGCTACAACCGATGCCATGGGTAACTTTGTTTTTAAAAACATAAATATTTCTGCTGCCAACGGGTATGTTAGCATTAACAAAGCAGGCTATTACAAAGCCACCCGCAGTTTTGTAACCGATGCAGGTAAAAATAATTACGTAAAAATTCAGCTTATTAAAAAAGTGCCCATGGGTACAATCACTGCAGCCGGTGGTGCTGTTAATACACTTACGGGGGCTTCCATTACTTTTCCGGCAAATGCATTTGTTACAGCCAATGGCACTGCTTACACAGGCAGTGTAATTGTTTACGCCACATGGATTGACCCTACAGCACCTAGCCTGCCGCTGGTAGTACCGGGTGATTTGCGGGGCATTAACAGCAGCAACGGAGAGTATCTGCTAAAAAGCTATGGCATGATAGGTGCCGAGTTTGAAGACAACAGTGGCAATGCATTAAAAATGGCACCAGGTAAAACCGCAGCCGTTGTTTTCCCCATACCTGCTTCATTACAAGCAACAGCGCCTGCAACAATTCCGCTATGGCATTTTAATGATACCATAGCCCGTTGGAAAGAAGAAGGCACTGCCACAAAAAACGGTAACACTTATATTGCACAGGTAAACAAATTTTCTTTTTGGAATGTGGATGTACCTGCCAATTTTATAAAACTGGATGTAACCTTACTAAACAGCGCCAATAATTTACCATTGGCCAATACGCTGGTAAAAATTACCAGCCTTGCCACCAACACATCTGCTTACGATTTTACAAACGACAGTGGTTTTGTTAGCGGCTATGTACCCAAAAACGAAAATTTAAAACTGGAGGTTATTGCTGGTACAGCCTGCGCCAATAACACGGTGGTGTATACACAAAATATTGGGCCATACACCAGCAATACTGCTTTGGGAAATATAAGTGTTACGGTGCCTGCTAACCAGGTAATTAATTTTACAGGCACTGTTAGGGATTGCAACAATCAGCCTGTAACAAACGGCTACATTAGTTTAAGCCTTGCCAATGGCACCAGCACCATTGCTTATGCCAATGCAACGGGTGCCGTTAGTTTTAGTGTAATTCATTGCGGTGGTACGCAAACATATACTTACAATGCTGTAGACCTTGCAACTGGCGCTTACAGCACTACAGCAACTGGTACTGCAACCACAGCCACTATTAACCTTGGTACTGTTAGTGCCTGTGGTAATATAATCAATACAAGTGGTGTTTATATTGCAGGGGTTATTGATAATAATGCTGTACTGTGGAAAGATGGGGTGCCAACTTTTTTAACTAACTACCCCTCATCATCAACTACAAAATATTCATGGGCTGTTAAAACACTTGTATATAACAATAATGTTTATGTTTTGGGGAATGATCAAGATTCCACAATAAATGGAAATGTAAGTACTATAAAACTATGGAAAGATGGGGTGGTTACTAATATTACCTCTGGTACAACATACGCAGAAGCCTTTGGCTTTGATGTGTACAACAACGATGTATATATTTG
>JAGVCC010000014.1 GCA_020059395.1 Chitinophagales bacterium
AAAAAGCAATGAAATTTACTAGAAAGAAGTATTGTTTTCGTTATTTCTGATACCCAAATCTGACCCTTAATAAATCTTCCGAACAGTTATGGTGTGCCATGAACCAAGGCAGAGATTATACATTTTTCACTTATATCTCTGCAATAAAAGTTGTATATTAACGATAATAGATAATGAAATATGTTATCAAAAAAAAGTTTTTATGAAATATCGGTTTCATTTTCTTTTAGTAATTTTTCTGGCTCTTATTATAACCAGTTGTAAAAAAGACAGCAGCGAAACACCAGCGGAAATTTCCTCCCCCGGGCTAACTGTTACACAGGTACTTTTTACCGGAAAAAACAAAATTGAAGTTGCATCCGGAATTTCAGAGACAGGAAATAGCCCTATTACAAGCAGGGGTTTCTGCTGGTCGAAAAATGCAAATCCCACCATCGACAGCAACGTACTTTTTTCTGCCTTATCTGCACAAACTTTTAGCGATACTATCAAGGGGCTTACCTACAATACAAAGTATTATATCCGGGCCTTTGCAACCAACGCATCTGGCACCAGCTATGGTGGTCAGGCTATTGCTCAAACTGAACAGACATCCTTTCTCATTGATCAAAATTTTGGTGGTGGCCAGGTATTTTATATTGACAGTACCGGCGAGCATGGCCTTATAGCCGCCAAGCCGATAGGCCGTTTTCAATGGGCTGTTCATCCTTACAACTATTCTTCTGCCGGACAAACTTTTCCGGCCATTGGTTCTGGTAAACAAAATACTAAAACCATTATTGCTTCGGGGAATAATAATATTAATACCGCTGCCATGAGATGCGACACACTGGTTTTAAATGGATATGATGACTGGTTTTTACCTTCATACAACGAACTGCTTTTTTTCAGGCTAAGTCCTGTAGCCTCCGTTTTCAATGGTTATCCCGGAGATTTATATTGGTCATCCACCCAAGCATTGAATTTTAGCGCATTTCTGGCACCTGTTAATGCAATATCATCATTCAACAGTGACGATAAGATATTTTACTGGGGGGTTATACCTATGAGAAATTTTTAGCATAAAAATATCACTGTAGCTGCCTCTTTACTTAGCGTTTAAGCTTAACAGCTTTAATATATATTTTTCCATATCTTCATTAATCAACTATGGAATATGAAACATAAACCCTGCTTATTATTTTTTTACTTTATTATTTGCGTCCCTTTTTTTATACAGGCGCAAATACAACTTGGCAATGATATTGATGGAGTGGCTGCTAATGACT
The DNA here is from genome assembly GCA_020059395.1 of Chitinophagales bacterium. Lineage (GTDB taxonomy): Bacteria > Bacteroidota > Bacteroidia > Chitinophagales > Chitinophagaceae > Ferruginibacter. Next base: position 1,269 of record JAGVCC010000014.1, read on the forward strand.
GGGCAGGGGAAAAAGTTTCAATTTCAGCAAATGGAAACAGGTTGGCCGTACCCAGCAAGTTTAATACTAACGCTGCAGGGCAATATGCCGGGCACGTACGAATTTTTGAATGGAACGGAAGCCAGTGGATTCAGATGGGAACTTCAATTAATGGTGAAGCTGCCAATGATAACTCTGGCTCTTCTGTATCATTATCTGCTGATGGGAGCATAGTTGCAATAGGTGCCATTGGCAGCAGCGCTACTGGTGCAGGCGCCGGCCACACAAGGGTTTATAGCTGGAGTGGCAGTGCATGGATTCAAAAGGGAGCAGATATTGACGGAGAGGCTGCCGGAAATAATGCAGGCGGGTCAGTTTCTCTTTCTGCAGACGGAAATACGGTAGCTATCGGTGCTGTGTACAACAATGGTGAAGGAACAAACTCGGGGCATGCACGGGTGTATTCCTGGGTTAACAACAACTGGATACAATTAGGAAGTGATTTTGATGGTGAAAGGCCGAATGAGTTTTGGGGATAGCGTGTTAAATTGTCGGCAGATGGAATCAGGCTGGCAATAAGTACTTACGCTAACACAAATATAACCACAGCCACCACAGGAAGGGTAAAAATTTTTAGTTGGAATGGTTCAGTCTGGGCTGATATTTCAGGAAACATCTTAGGTGAGTCATCATTTGATAATTTTGGTTATGACCTTTCCATTTCAGGTGATGGAAATACAATTGCCGTTGGCGCACCAAGAAATTCAGTTAATGGAACGGGCACGGCTATTGGATCGGCCAGAGTTTATAATTGGAACGGTTCTGCCTGGAACCAAAAAGGAACAGACCTTGATGGCAGTGTGATATTTGACAATTTTGGGCGCTCACTTGATTTATCTTATGACGGTAACAAAGTTGTCATTGCTTCTAATGGCAGGAGCAATACTATATCTCAGTCTGGCTTATTGCTGCAATATATTTGGAACGGAACCAGTTGGGTTCAAAATGGAAATGGCATGTTCGGAGAAGCAGTAAATGACCAGTTAGGGTTTTCTACTGCCATGTCACAAGATGGCAACAGAGTGGCGGGTGGAACCGGGCAAAATGATGGTGGCGGGACTAATGCTGGGCATGTAAGGATATTTGAATTTGCATCAATACTTCCTGTTAATTTTATTTCTTTTACCGCATACAAATCCGATATAAATAAAGTATCAATACAATGGGAGACTTATGGAGATGACCGGAAAGAGTTTTATGAAATTGAAAAATCGTTAAATGGAACCAGCTGGAATATCATTGCAAAAGTTCAGCCTACTCAAATTATTGCATCTCAAAAAAAGTATAATATTCTTGATGATAATGACTATTCTGTAGCTGCTTACTACCGGTTAAAACAAGTTGATCAAAACAACAACATAACCTATTCTAACACTGTTAAAATTAATGCAGAGGCTGGCAACAAACTAGTTTGTTTCACCTAATCCTACCCGTGGTGTTGTTGCGCTGCAATCAAAAACACTTCTCCAAAATGGCACCCTTTCTGTTTATGATGTTTCAGGAAAAAAAGTATTTGCCCAAAAACTTTTCTGGAATAACATTGATATTTCACACCTTCCTGCCGGGTTATATGTTTTTTCTTTACAGTTAGGTAACGAAGTGATAAAAGAAAAGGTGATAAAATATGAGTAAAGAGATTTTTTGCTGTTATTAGTATCTCACTACCCATTGGCGCAGGCGTTCTGCCGCAGGCAGTTCATTGGTGTCATTTAATCTTAGCAGTTTTTAACTGCAGTAAACACTAACCTGTTCCTTAAAATACAGTCAATTAAAAACTGAATATTGTTACGCTAACTCTTTATACAAATGGGCATCATAAAATAAACACAAGTGAGTTGCTAAAGCGGAACACTTGCGTTTGATAATTAACCGACAGCCCCAGTGATTGCAATTAATGCATAAAAAAATCCCCCGGCACGCCGGGGGATTTCTATTTTAATTTGTAATAAACTTATTCAGCCTTTGGAGCTTCGCCTGCTGCGTTAGCGGCATCGTTTTCCATTTTAGCTTTTAAGTCAGCAAGTGCACTTAAATCACCC
>JAGVCC010000120.1 GCA_020059395.1 Chitinophagales bacterium
GATAGCTATCGGAATGAAAGCCGCTGCCGGGGTTGTGCAAAATCGCTTCATTCTTCGCATCAATCTATATTGTTTCCCTCCCCTTGGGGGAGGATAGGTGGGGCTTTTACTGCACCACTTCCACCCACTTCCCATTTACTCCTGCACTCACCGTATTGTCATACATCGCCTCTGTAAATGTGCCGGGCATAAAATAATGGCCAAGGTAGGAAGCATTGAGTTGTACATAATAAGTAAGTGTTTCATTTTGATTGATGGAAAAGTAAGTGTACACACGGTCGTCACGAATATCCTGATAAGTAGAGGGCGAAGATTTAAACGCACCTTCGCCGCCATACATACGTGCATTTAAAATTTCCCAGCCACTGGGGAATATTTGTGATAAAGCCATTTGTGCGTATGCACCACGGCCACCAGGATTTTTTATTACCACTTTCGCAACAAAATCGCTACCCTGTTTTAATTGATTTACTTCAATGGCTTTACCATCCTGTGTTAAATAATTTACGCTCATGGCAAGCACTGCAGGGTTGTTGTTTACTTTTAAACTGTCACCAGCAAGCGGCTGGCCTTTGGTAATTAAACGTACATACAATGTGTTGCTGCCTTTATTGGTAATAACCACATTGCTGCTGTTTTGTGTTTTAAATACAACAGGCAACTGACGTAAATAATTGTTAGCGTTAATATCAGTTTGTTTGCCATCTATTGTTGCCGATGAAACAATTTTTGCACCACTTGGATTTTTACCACAGAATTTTGCAATGGCAATTAAACTGTAAGCCGTGGTTTGGGTGCTGTACCAATAGTCCTGACTTAATTTAGCTGCAAGTGATTTTACAAGCTCTTCTGCTTTTGCTTTTTTGCCAAGGAGTGTTAGTGTTTCCAGTACCATTGCTTCATCACGTGTGTCGGAGCCGTATGTATAACCCCAGCTTGTTCTTGCAGGGAAGGATGTGGGCATTCCGCTGATTAAATCCAGTGCAATATTTGTTTGTCCTGCTAACTGGTAAGCTGCAGCTAAACGCCATTTTGCCTCGTTGGATAAATATTTGAATTCTTTCAAACGGTTCATGGCACCTAACTCCGGTGCTTTTGCCAATGCTAAAGTGTACAAGCGATACGATTGTGATAAATCGCCACCATAAAAATTATTGGTAGATGGTACCCAGCTGTTGGCTTTGCCCCGCTGATAATTTTTCCATTGCTGCAGCATATAATCGCTTACTAAATAACCGTTGCTTTGTGCTTCTGTTAAAAAATGGCCTGCATAGTTGCTACCCCACTCATCGCTTTCGTTAGCGCCGGGCCAGTAGCCAAAGCCACCATCGGGCCGCTGCATATTTTGCAGTTTTAAAATACCGGCACGTATGTTTTTGTCTACCTGCGCTTTTTTATAATCATCTAAATCCGTTAATTGATTTAATACCAACTGCGGAAAAACAGCCGATGTTGTTTGCTCAATACAACCGTGCGGATAATCAATTAAATAATCTAAACGCTTTTGCAAATTCATAGAGGGTATGCTGGAGATTTCGACCACCGCCGTACTTGTTGCAGCTACACCAATAGGTGCTGCAGTTGTTTTCCACTGCTGCCCCGGTGCTAAAGTAATTTCGCTGATGCTGGTTACCGGCGGATTGGGATTTCGTATATCCAGCTCTACTGCGTAATCTGCTTTTTCACTGCCGGATGTGGCTATTAAATTCACTTTACCTATACCCACATTTGGTTTTACACGAACATCATAATACACCATTTGCTCACCCTGCTGTGTAAAGCTTACCGTTTGTGTTGGTGAACCTACTACCTCCAAAAAAGGGTTGCTTTGCAAAGAGATGTTTACTTTTTTAATGTTGTTCTCCATTGCAAAAACAGTAACAGGCAGTTTGATGGTTTCGCCGGGGCCTAATACTCTTGGCATAGTAGCCAGCATCATTAATGGTTTTTTAACGGTGATGGTTTTTTCTGCTGCACCATAACGGCCTTTATGTGCGCCAACAATCATGGCCCTTACCGAGCCAATGTATGATGGCAGTGTGAAACTTTGCTTTTGTGTTTGCCCGCTGCCCAAATGAAATGGCCCAATAAATTTTACCACCGGTTTAAAACGGTTAGCAGTTTTTTGTTTGCCGGGCCCTCCCTCAGCATCACCACCAATGGTAAGTATGCGTTCCAAATCTCCACCCCATGCACCAATAACATAATCGTACATGTCAAAACTTTTTACACCAAGCGCTTCTCTTGCATAAAAAGCATCATGCGGATTGGGTGTTTTAAAACGGGTAAGGTCTAATAAACCATCATCTACTATCGCTACGCAGTAAGTCATTTCCTTACCGCTTTGTTCACTTACTGTAAAGGATACATTTTGTTCTGGACGAATAGTATTTGCAATATTCAAAACAGGATTGAGAATAGTATTCTTGTCTTCCACAAAAATTGGGATAGAGCCATACATGCGTATAGGCAAATCATTAATGGTTTGGGAGTGTTGTTGCAACAGGCTTACGGTAGCATACACATTTGGTGTCATGTCTGCATCTGCTTTAAAGGTAACAATGGTTTGCCCTTGCTTTGTTTCCTGCCAAAAAGATTTTATTACCCTGCTGCCATTTTCAACACTCACTAAAACACGGCCGCCGGCACTGCTGGGTATGGTAAGTGCTACTTCATCACCCACATTAAATTTTTCTTTGCTTGCCTTAAAAGAAAGCATGGAAGCTGCCGTTTGGTCGTCATTTCCACCACGGCTTTGCCAGCCCGGTTCATCAATATATAAAGTGCTGCCGCAGGTGTGTCCACTTTTTACATCTTTAACCAATACTAAGTAACGGCCCCACTCATGTTCGCTTGTGCCGAATGACCATTGCCCTCGGCCGTTAGTCAATTTTACAGTTTCTTTTTTAAGTAGTTTGTTGTATTCGTTTTGTGTAAAGTTGCTCAGGTTATCGCCATAATCATCCCACCACCATCGCCATTGTATGCGGTAAAATTCCACTTCCGCTTCGTTGCTGCCGCTTATTAAATTTCCTTTAGCATCTACGTTTACAATTTGAGCAGTATGATTTTTTCCTGCCAGTAAAAAGTCGAATGGTTTTTCACCATCAGGTAATTTTATGCCCACATAACTGTTGTAAGGGCTGTAAGGTATAGTCATGTTATCAATACTGAAACTACCACCGGGTTCAAAAACTTTTACTACAAGGCTTGCCGTAAGCATACCGGGTGCAATTTCACTAATTTCAAAATTTGGTTTTAGCGATGTGTTGCCAGCACTGTCCAGTGTGCCTTCGTAAATTGTTTTTTGCTGTGTTTCATAATTGGCAGTGGGGTTATCAAAATCAAAGCCTGCAAATTTTGGAAAGGATGTTGCCTTTGCATACAGTGATGCATCAATTTTTGCTTTTAAATTTTTGCCCGGCGCACCAAACAACCATTTGGCATTAAGCGTTCCAGTGCCTGTGCTGCCTTGCCCCAGCATGGCATCTTTACCAAAATCAACATTTATTTTTAAGCGGTTGGGCATTACAGTTTCTACCTTAATGCGTTTTTCAAAAACAGCACCGCCTACTTTTACTTTTGCCAGCCAGTTACCTGTGGGTGAAGCGGCATCGGTATTTGTTTTAAATAAATAAAAGCCGTCTTCGGCATCGTTTTGTACAAGGTGTTTGTACAACTGACCGCTGGGTGTAAACAAACTAAATTCTACGGGGTGGTCTTTCGGCAGTTTGCCTTCTTTATCTTCTACAATAAAATTTAAGTACATGGTATCTCCGGGGCGCCATACCCCACGTTCGCCAAAAAGAAAACCCTTAATGCCGTTCTTTACTTCTTCGCCACTTACATCAAAACGGCTGAGGGCTAAAGAGTTTCCATCATCTAATTTTAAATAACCACGTTCTGTTCCTTTTTTAGCAATAAGCAAATACGGTTTTCTTTTTAAATCAATATTTGCAAAACCATCACCATCACTTTGTGCTTTATTAATAATGCTTTGCTGATAATCTATTATTTCTAAATCAACATTACCCATAGGTTCGGTAGTGAGAATGTTACTAACGGCTACGGTAAGGCTGTTGTTATTACCACGTTTTGCTGTTAGACCAATATTGCTTGCTAAAATATTCCGTGTGGCCCAGCGGTCTTTGTTATAGTACGATTTACTGGTGGGGTCATCTCTTCTTTCCCAATTATATCCATACGGATAATAATCATCATAACGGTCCCAAAATTCATCATCAGCGTCAATGCCATTACGGCTGTAACTTTCGTATCCTTCATCATAACCTTCTTCCTCTTCTTCAGCAACATCTGATACCGCAGTTGTATCGGTTCCCTGTTTTTGATACAGTGAATAATTTGGGCGGAAGCCGATAGTTACCCGATAAATGGCGCCCTGCTCCGTTTTTAAAAACTTATCAATATCTAAACTGAAGTGTTGTTTTTTGTGCAGGTCCAGTGTTTTGTCATCATCCAACCGCAGTGTTTTTTGTACAATAGGATTGGCCACACGGCGCAACTCATCATTACCCCCAAAATCATTTTGCTGTAAAAACTGCGGTACGTTGCGTTCGTAAATTTTTATAATACTGATGTCAACCGCATTTAAGTTAATGGCTTCAAACGGTAATACCAGCCTGCCGCTGTTGGGTAAAATATTTCCCTTGCCATGTATTTTTACCGAGGGCAAGCGGTTCTCAAAATTTATGTTGGATGTAAAACCTTTACTCAGCACATCGCCCCAGCTGTTTTTTACACCGGCATTAATGTTTACCGTGTAATTTCCATCGAGTTTGCCATTACCAAAAACTTTTACTTCGCTGCCACTGATGGTGTAAGAAATATCAGACTGTCCGCTGATGTTTATGAGGCCGGTTAAATCTTGCCCAACCGCAACCGGGTCGCTAAATTGAACAGATGCATATTGCTGTACATCATTAATGGCTTGTACATTCAGCACTTTAAAATCGCCAACTGCCGGAACGGCCAATTCTTTATTGCCGCTTATTTCCATGCTCATCGGGTTGCCATTCCACAGCAATTCAATATTACTAACCGATGTATTTCTTGCAATATTATCAATGCTAAAGCCATGATTTTTTGATGCATCATTATGCTGCCAGGTAACTTTTAATGCATTGCCATTTTGCTTGGCCGTTAATAATTTTTCCACGCTTTTGCTGTCTTCCACATCAGCAGTTTCCAGTGTGCCGCCTAAAGTCATTTTATTTTTTATGCCATTGCTGCGCAGGCCTTCGTCGTTTACTTTAAAAGAAGGCTTCACTGTTTTTACACTAAACTTAAAATCTTCGTACTTATCCGTTACTTTAGTTACTTTACCCAGGCGAAAACTTACTGTGTATTGCTGATCAGGCTTTAGCCAGCTCTCAGGTTTAAATTCAATGGTACGGGCATCCAGCCAAAAGGCTTTCCCTTTTACAGATGGGGATAGTGAAAACAATGCGTCCTTTACTTCTTCACCCACTGCATGAGTAGTACTTGCTTCTCCTGCAAGCTGAATACGGATGGCAGATGTTTTGGAAATAACACCTGTAGTGTAAGCATCAATATACTTACTGAATGCAGGGTCCACATCAATCCATTTTTCTTTTTTGTTGCAGGATGAAAAAATGACAGCAATTACAAAAGCAGGTACAAGAAGGCGCAAAAAAGTTGCACTGAACTTTTCAGCAAATGGTGTTCGGTCGGCGACCATATAAATGTTGAGTTTTGTTGTTCAGTAAAACCAGAACGACTTTACTGTGTTTTTTAACACTGTAAATGTGATAAGAATTTTTGAATTCTGCAATACTCTTTTTTCAGTATTTTAGTTAAAGGATTTATAAAAGGGGTTTTGCTTTATAAGTGTTGGTAACAGATTTATACTCGGGGGCTATTTTTTTATTCTTATATACATGGTAAACAAAAAAAATGGGCAGGTATTGAAAACTGAAAATTGAGTGATATTCAAAAATGATTTTTTTCGAACTAAATAACTGTCAGCCTGAGCTTGTCGAAGGCGATTGTTTATTTTTAACCCAGTTTCGACAAGCTCAACCTGACAACTTATTAAATGATGTATTTTTAAATTTATTCTATTTGATTCCGCAGCAAATCCTCAAACACATCTCTCTTCCTTATCAGTTGCATTTGCCCGTTTGTAATTAGCACTTCGGCAGGTTTGTAGCGGCTGTTAAAATTGCTGCTCATTTCAAAACCATAAGCACCGGCATTATAAAATACCAGCAGGTCGCCTTCACTTATGTCGTTTAATTTTCTGTCCCAGGCAAAAGTGTCCGTTTCGCAAATATTGCCGGTTATAGTGTATGTTTTTTCTTGGCCTGTTGGGTTACTTATGTTTTCTATCCGGTGGTAAGCATCGTAAAACATGGGGCGTATTAAATGGTTAAAGCCGCTGTTTACTCCTGCAAACGTAATGTCGCCAGATTGTTTCAGCACATTTACTTCCGTTATTAAATAACCGCAGGCACTTACCAAAAACTTGCCGGGCTCAAACCAAACCTGTAATGGTTTGCCATTGGGGTTGGGGTGGTTGGCAAAAGCTCCCTGTACTTTTTGTGCCAGCAACGGTATGTCAGTTTCGGCATCGCCATCTTTATAAGGCACTTTAAAACCACCACCGAGGTCAATTGATTCCAGCTCATTAAAATGCGGAATGATGTCGAACAATACTTCTATGCCTTTTACAAATACATCCACATCTTTAATATCGCTGCCGGTGTGTATGTGCAGGTTTTTAATGTACAGGTTGTATTTTTTAACTACCGCTAAAATGGTGTCTAATTGTGTTACTGGAATACCGAATTTACTTTTATCATGCCCTGTAGAAATTTTAATGTTGCCACCTGCCATAATATTTGGCCGCAGGCGAATACCCACGGGGTAGCTGTGGCCATATTGTTCTCCAAACTTTTCTAAGTTACTCAGGCTGTCGATATTGATATGCACACCCAGCTCTTTTGCCTCGGCTATTTCACTAAAATGAATACCGTTGGAAGTGTATAAAACACGGCTGGGTTCAAAGCCTGCATGCAGCGCCAGCTTTACTTCGTTAATGCTGCTGCAGTCTACATTGCAGCCAATATTTTTTATGTGTTTTAATATATTGATGTTGGTAAGCGCCTTGCAGGCATAGAAGAATTTAGTATCGGTTTGTGCAAAGGCGCTGGTGAGCCGTTGGTATTGTGATGTAATAGTAGCTGCATCGTACACATACAAGGGTGTACCAAATTGCCCGGCGGCTTCAATTAATTGCTGATTAGATAATGACATGCTGCGAATTTACGAAGGATGATTGAACACTGATTGGGCTGATTAAAATGATTAGCACTGATAAATAAAAAGGCGTAGTTAAAATCTACACATTCAAAGCTGTAGCAGCTATTCTATTTCTAACTTTGCCATTATTGAATGTCTTAGTGATTTATCAATATAGTTGAATTTGAAATTTTCTCTGCCATTGGAAAAATTGATAAAATTTAGTCTGCCATACCACCAATTTGTTTCGGTAACATCATTTATCTCTAAATCTTCTTTTCCAATTTTAATCTGTTTCTTGATTAGTAATCTATTAAAATAGGTTATTGAAATTGATTGTTCGTTTTCATGAACAGTACTTAAATACTTTTGTTTGCTGAAAATTATACGCAACGTTTCTCCTAACATTAATCCAAAAATGGCGTAAGGCAATGTCTGAACTTCACTAAATAATATTGACAGTATAAGCAGAATTGATAAAATACAAATTGGGGCGAATGAATGCAGTGCAATCTTTAATTTAATATTATTATGTAAACCGACCATTTTAGTTGTTGCAAACTAATTTTTATGTCAACTACCCATTCTTCTCCTCTTCAGAAGAACTGACTTCATCTGTTATTGCTTCCTCCACAATCGTTTCTTCAGCAATAACTATTTCCTCAGCCCCATGCTCTGTTGTTGTAACTTCTTCTTCACTTACTTCATACACCACTTCTTCATTTGCAAATACAGCAGTGGCTTCATCAGCTGCAGCATTTTGTTCTGCTGCCATTTCTTCCTGCGCCTGCATAACATTAGTAGCCTGCACCAGCTCTTCCATCATTACTTCGCTTATTTTTGGTAAATCGGCCGGGCTGTTAATACCAAAGTAATCCATAAACGATTTTGAGGTGGAGTATAATAATGGCTGCCCTACAGACTCTTCTTTTCTGCCTGATATAACCACTAAATCTTTTTCTAATAATTTTTGTACAGCATAGTCGCAGTTAACACCACGTATTGCTTCCATTTCACTTTTGGTAATGGGTTGCTTGTAAGCTATAATGGCTAATGTTTCCAGCGAAGCTGTGGAAAGACGTTTTAAAAATTTATCGCCGTTAAGTAACGCTACAGTTTTATAATAAGCAGGTTTGGTTAAAAACTGCAGGCCGCCGCCACTTTGTTTTAATTCAAATGCGTAAAACTCTGCGCTGTATTTTTCTTTAATACCTTCAATGGCGGCTTCCACCTGTTCAATAGTGGCACGGTCTTCTATAAAACCAAGGGCATTATTTACCAGTTCCACCAATTCTTCTGCAATAAGCGGTTTATCGCTGGCAAAAATTAATGCTTCAATGTGTGGTATTATTTGCGAAAGCTCCATGTTTTTTTAAGTTGTTAGTTGAACGTTGTTTGTTGTTCGCATAAAACGACCAACCATCAACGACCAACAGTTTTACCCATTCAATGCTGCTGCACCGCTTACAATTTCCGTTAACTCGGTTGTAATAGCAGCCTGCCTTGCTCTGTTGTAACTAATCTTAAGTGATTTTAATAATTCGTTGGCGTTATCACTTGCTTTATCCATTGCTGTCATCCTTGCGCCATGTTCGCTGGCGTTGCCATCTAATGTGGCTTTAAACAACTGGGTGTTTAAAATCTTTGGCATCAGCTCTGCAATTAATACATCCTTATTAGGCTCAAAAATAAAATCAGCATTTTTTTGTCCGGCCACTTTGGCTACTTTTTGTACCGGTAAAAACTGTTCGCTTACATAGCGTTGTGTTGCAGCGTTTTTAAATTCGCTGTATACTAATTCAACTGCATCAATTTCTTTATTGGCAAAAGCCGTCATAGCGTATTGCGCTGCTGTTTGTACTTTTTCAAAACTTAAGCCGGTAAAAATATCCCAGTAAGCATCTACCACTTTAAAACCGTTTTTAGTAAAATGCTCATATCCTTTTTTACCAATAGGTAATACCTGCACATTGCCTTTAGCATTTTGTGCCGCATATTTGTCTTTTATAATTTGCTTGGCCAGTTTTATAAGGTTGCTGTTGTAACCGCCGCAAAGGCCACGGTCGCTGGTAACAATAATTATAAGGGCTTTTTCAACAGGCCTTGTTTCTGCCAGTTCCATTTTTACATCACCATCGCTGTTGCTTACAATATTGCCAAGCATTTCCTGCAGCTTTTGTGCATAAGGGCGCATTTGTGTAATGGCATCCTGTGCACGGCGCAGCTTGGCGGCACTCACCATTTTCATGGCTTTGGTAATTTGCTGAGTGCTTTGCACACTCTTTATACGGTTACGTACCTCTTTTAATGCACCTGACATATAAAAAAATTAGAAAGAATTATAAGTTGTTTTCGGGTGGCAAAGGTATGGCAAAACAGGTAAAAAGCAAACCTGCATTTAAACGAAAAAAGCCCGGAAACCGGGCCTTTCTTGTGGTTTCACAGAAAGTACTTCAAATATTTGCTGTAGTTGGGGGTTTTAGTAAGCGTTTTGTGGTTTGTTGGTTTTAAATGGATGCAGGATAAAAACGGGCATTTATTTTAAATTACAAAAAAGGGAAACGGATTATTGATATGTGGTTTCAGTGGTAATGTATATGAGTGAATAAATTTTCTTACGCCAATTCATGTACCTGACTGGGCAGGTAGTTAAACTCTTTTTTAAAAGCGGCAGAAAAATTACTCATATTTTGATACCCAAGCATGCTGCCCACTTGTGTTACGCTGTGGTTACGGGTACGCAGCATTTCTTTGGCACGGTGCATACGGTTTTTTTGGTAATACTCATAAGGTGCTAAGCCAAAAGCTTTTTTAAACAGTTTTTTAAGCTTGCTTTCGCTCATAAGCGCTGTTTTTGCCAGTGACTCTATGGAGGGGAAACTGCCGCTGTAGTGCTGCAGCAGTATATTTTCAATTTTTAGCAGCGATTGAAAATCTTTTTGATTGGTAAACTCTGGTACAGTGGTTAACCCACGCTTGCACATGGCGGTTAAAAACTGTTCGGTAAGGCGCAGCACCCTGCTTTTTATGTACAGTTCTGTAAGTGGTGAGTTGGCGCTGCCATTAAAAATATCGTCGATTATTTTGCGTTGCTTAGCGGATATAAAATCTGCCACAAAACTTTTTTGGCGTGGCATTTCGTTGCGGTAAACAGCAAAATCTTTAATGTTGGCAGCAAGCCATTCTTCATCCATTTGCACAGAAAGCCCTTTTACTTTTGTGCCTTTTTTAAATACTACTGTTTGCTTAGTTAAGCTTGTTGTAAGTAAGGCTACACTGTAGGTTTTTTCATTACTCTCAAAAATAGTGTCGTCTATTTTGCAGTAAACCTCGTCTTCAAACTCAAGCTGATAAAAATACAATATCAGTTGAAAGTGCTCGGTTGGTGTACGCTGATATTCAACATCAGCATTTAAAGCATAATTAGCTATGCGGTATGAAAAACCCGGCTCAATATTTCTGGCTTTTGCGTATCCATCCCCAATTTCCTTGGGGTATTGCATTCTTTCCTCCGATCCGGAAATTTTTAAGTGGCTGGCAAAATTTTTTAGCCATACTTCATAGTCTTCCTGTACATAATTGAAGACTAAGCTTTTAGCTGTTGTAATGAGAGAATTCATGTATAAGGTGTAATTTATTGTACGCCCTATAGATGCTAATTGACTGTGCCCGGTTGCAACACATGAAAATTAGTTTGGATTTTGTACTAATCGCAAAAGGCAAAAAGGGCGCACAATTACCCGAATGAGTTCATGATTTGGCGGTTTTTGGGGCTAAAACATGCGTATTTGCCCACCACCCATGCCTGGCCGCATACCACCGCCCTGCATTGTTTGGCCAGCAAATTTTTGCAGCCTGTATGTAAAGGTTAGCATAAAGTAACGGGTAAGCCGGTTAACCCTTGTATCAATAATTGAGGCACCACTTACAGAGCGGCTGATGTTGGTGTTTTGTTTCAATAGGTCGTAGGCTGATAAACGGAGTATACCGTTTTTCTTTTTAAACAACTGTTGCTCCAGCGAGGCATTAATAATTACCGGATTTTGGCTAACAGTGCTGCTAAGGCCGTTGTTAATAGTGTAATCAGCATCATATTTTAAAATAAGCCTTTTGGTTACGTCTATATTACCATAATGGGTAAAAGTATAAGCATTGCTGCTGGCATTTTGCAAACTGCTGGTGCTGGTATTAGCTGGCTTTTTATAGGCCACATCGTTTAAACTGTAGTTTACACCGGCACCCAGCTCCAGCCATTCTTTGTGATTAAACTCAAAAACAAAACCCTGGCTTAAAATCCAGTTTTGGCCAATAATACGGCTGTTGTTAAACATATTTACATTGTGGTTGAAGTTGGCTGTACCGTTTAATGTAATTACATAGCGTCTGTTTTTATAAGGCTTGCTAAAAGTGTAAAATCCCATTACATTATAGTAACCATCCACATTTTCTGGCGTGCTGGTTTGTTTACCAAAGGCGTCTAAAACAGTACTGTTTACAATTTGATTTTTTACTGTCGTAAAAGTAAGGTTAGAAAAAAATACTTTACCGCTGATGAAATTAAAGTTATTAAAAGACAGGTTAATGTTA
>JAGVCC010000026.1 GCA_020059395.1 Chitinophagales bacterium
AATAGAAAATATAAAAAAAACAATGTACCCTGTACAGCTGCATCAGTACAATACGGCAGATGGTTTTAGTTATGTTAGCCCGGGCATATTGCAGCCTTCCATTAAAAACAGTTTAGTTAAAGTAAGCAGCCATGTAGATATGGCAAATGGCGGTTATTTTCAGTTTAGCCGGATGTACAACAACAGTTTTTTGTTTGGCCTTAACGATACTGCTGTAATACATGCTATAGACAGCCTGCTTTTTGAAAATGTAAAAGGCGATATTGTTAGTAAAAAAAGATTACAGCATCAGGGCTACAACACTGTAGATGTTACTAGCCTTGTAAAAAATAAAGACAGAGAGCGTTACCGCTTTATTGTTACCCCTTACGAAATATTGATGCTGAAGGCCGGCGGTAAAAATGATTATGTGCAGCTAAAACAGGTAGATAGTTTTTTTACCCAGTTTAAAATAGCACCAGCAAATGGATGGCATAAATGGAACAGCAGCTTTTTTGGAAGGCCGGATAATAAAGTGCGCTACAGCCAAATGGATGCTGGCGGCAGCAAAGGCGTATTAAGACTTACCCTTAATGACCGCACTTTAAAAACAGATGAAGATTACCTGCAGCTGGCTGCCGAAAGTTTTACTGCAAGTATAGCACTGCAAAAAGAAGAAAATGCCGACGTAAACCTGTTGCAAATAAAAAACAACAGCACACATACTTATCAGCTTAATAACAACGGCAGTGTTAAAGTAATGTACCGCATTAGCCATCCTTTTTTATATGTTTATTACAGTGCCGCTTTTAATAACCAAAAACCGGGGCTTGAGTGGGTAAGCAGTTTTAAAGATGATGAACAGACGGGCGGGCCTGCTTACGTATATAAAGATTCTTTAAAAGCCATTGAGCTTACACTGCCATATGCACTTAGTTTTGATAATAACTGGCAGCGCATGACAGAAAAGAAAACCGAAAAGCCTGACCCGGATAAAAAATTAAACCGGGATGCTGCGCTGGAATATCGTAAAGAAAAAATATACAGGGGCAGCAGCAACTGGGATGTTTACCAGTTTCAAAATCCGGAAGATAACAGCATAGTATGGGCAGTTACAGCAAGTATTGATAGTAATTTTTACTATACCAATTCTAAAATTTTTTGGCAGCAGTTTATTCCCGAAAAAAGAAAAACTGATACCGACGACGGATTGGATGAAAGTAGCTATGCGATGGTTTCCCCTTTAGTTTCAGGTAGTAGTTATGACAATGGTTCATACAGCAATAATACCTTGCGTAAAAAAACAGGTTTTGTTACTTCTATATTATACGATACGGCACAACTGCAATCACAAAAACTGAGTTTTATTGTGGCAGACAGTACCTCATCAAGAGCATTACTGTATACCTATTTTTTAATTAACAATAAAGTGTATGGCTTTACCGGTATCGTAAATTATCCTGACGGAAAACCTGCTGTTTTTTACAAAAACCTGTTACAGGAGTTTAAACCTTTTAACAATACTAAACCATCCGTTGTTTTCCAAAACAAGCTTATCAATCTGGCAACTGCTTATATTAATGCAAATAACGAGGCGCAGGCCGACTTGGCAGAAAGCCTTAACTTTTTTCATTTTGGCGTAAACGACATTGGTATGGCTGATGCTGCACTAAAATTGTTACAGGCAAAAACACCTGCCAATAATATTTTACGCAAAAAAATTATTGCTGCTTTTGCTGCCATACCCAATAAAAAAGAAGGCTGGCCCCAACTTAGCAGCTGGCTTAAAAAAGTATATGAAAATAAAAATGAGCTGCTTACTATAAGATTGCAGGCACTGGAAAATATTTTAAACGAAAGCAATGCCTACGATGTAAAATGGGTGTTGCAAAACCTTGCTGCCAACGAAGAGTTTAAAAGCGCTACGATACGCCGTTACCTGCTCGATTTTATTACCGACCTTAAAGATAAAACTGCCTTACGCAGGTTTATTAAACTGGATGATTTTGGAACTGCTGCTGCAAACAGCAATTATTACAGAAGGGTAATGAACCTTTCAGATAGCGGCTTTTATACCAAACCCGAAGTGCAAAACGCTTTTAAAGAAATATTAAAGGCATCGGCAGACAATAAAATTAGTCTTGCTTTAAAAGCAGAGGCCGATCTGTTTAAATATCCCGAAAACGAAAAAAAGAAAAATACATACAACAGCTATACTGATAATAATTTTCAGTATTACACCAATATGTTTCAAATGTTTTACAGCGGTTTACCCGCCGACAGTTTTTTTAAAAACAGTTTTAAGCACATATTAAGCAGTGGTACAGAAAAAGACAAAATAAGCCTTTTGCATGCGCTGATTAAACAAAAGAAAACGCCACAGCAGCTGGTGGCACCTTTGTTAAAATCGCTTGAAAAAGAAACAACTTATTACATGGATATTTATAAAGTTTTTGCAAATAACAACAAACTGAAGGAGCTGGCCGATCCGTTTAATAACAGGACAGCTATTGCTAAAACTTATTTTAAAGGCAACAATTACAGTTATGGCGCTGTAGAACTGGATACGGTGTATCATTATAAAACTGTTAGCAACCCATATTTTCCTAATGACTCAGTTTACTTTTTTCTTTATAAACGAAAAACCGACCGCAATCCAC
>JAGVCC010000172.1 GCA_020059395.1 Chitinophagales bacterium
AACCATATCGGATTTAAAAGAGGTATCTAAATTTTACAAAATAGTAAGCAACTATTTGAGCATGAAAAAACTACTTACTATAGCTATCATTTTGTTGATGTCAACGAAATGTTTTGCAGGCCGTATCTATGTTGCCACCACCGGCAACAATACCACCGGCAATGGCACGGTGGGTAACGAATTCTTAACAGTTGGCCATGCTGTTAGTTTAAGTGCTGCAGGTGATAGCATTATGGTTGGTGTTGGCACTTTTGATTTTGCAGCAACGGTTAATCTACCTTTAGGAGTCAGTGTAATTGGCAGCGGTACAGGCACACTAATTACCAGCACATCTATCAGCGGTAATTATAATTCACTGTTTTTTTTATCGTCTGCTGCTGGCACAAGCGGCAACCAACGGTTAGAAAATTTTGCTATAGATGGCAATAGCCGTGTTGTTTGGGTTGGCATACGAACTACAGGTAGAAGTAACGTAACTGTAAAAAAAATAACAGCAACTAACTTTAATTTTTGTGCATTTTCTTTCAACTCACAAGGCAGTTTATTCGGGGATGATAACAGAGACCCAGGAGATTTTGATATACACTTAGAGACTGTTACATACTCGTTAAATAATACCGTTGACAGTTGTAATACATCAAATTGCAGTGGGTATGAAAATTGGGATGGCACGGCATTTTATGGAAGCGGCCACATTTGGTTTTGCGGGCAGGATAGTTTTACAATAAGCAATCATTACGGCGTACAAAACCAAAGGGCCGTAAGGCGTAATGGTTGGATTTTTAAAAGTCAATCGTGGACAAAAAATGTAAATATTTACAACTCCTATTTTGAAAGCGCACCATATCCTTACTTAACAAATGGTGATGCCAGTGCTGACGGGGCTCAATACTGGAATTTTTTTGGCGAAATGTTTTTTACGAGTGCCATGCGGTTTACCAACAATATTTGCAAGGGCAGTTTAGATATTAATAAACCGCTGAAACGAATGTACACGTATGGTTTAATTGCCAAACACAACACGTTTGGCCGTGATGCAATCAGTGGTAATCAAGAAAACGGCATTATATTGGAATACGATGTAAACAACATCATTATTGACAGCAATACTATGAAGTACGTTGCCGAGGCGGTTAGTTTTTCGCCACGGTTAAACAGTTTAGTTGATAATATAACCATTACAAAAAATCTTTTTCACAACATAGGGCAAACCAGCACAAACTTTAAATCATCTGTTTTTTTCAGCCACGACCAAGGGCAGCCCTACAACATGCAAAATATCTTTATAAAGAAAAATACATTTAGTGCAAACAATGCAAGTGAGCTGGCCAGCGGTATTATATTCTCAAATATATATACCGGCACAGTTAACAATGTGGTTATTGAAGATAATATACTTGAGAAGTTTGGGGAATACAGTATTACATCATTAGATGGCAGTAAACTTACTAATGTAACTATTCGTAATAATTTATTTTATCAAAACGGAACTGATATTAAATGGGGCAATTTTGCTGGTAATTCTGCACCGCCTAATGCGCCGTATATTTCAACACCAAATTTTACCGGCAATCCTTTGTTTGATGGCAATTATGGTTTACAGGCTGGAAGCCCTGCAATAAATAATGCCACCGATGGAACTAACATTGGCCATACCAGCACAGGCAGCAGTACCGATGTAACCCCTCCAACAGTAACAAGCACTAACCCCACAAACACCGCAACAGGCGTACCCGTGGGTGCTTATAACGTCATTATAACTTTTAATGAGGCTATGAATACATCCACCCTTAACGGAACGAATATAACAGGGGTGTCAGGCACTATAACAGCAGGCAGCACATACGCAAGTATAGCAGCTACATTAGCCGCAAGCACCACCTATACAATTACAGTTGCCGGTGTGCAAGATGCCGCTGGCAATACCATTGCTGCACCATATGTGTTTACGTTTACCACTGCTGCGGCCCCGGCAGCGGGCGGCGGGCAAAAGATTATTACAATAATTGGCAAAATTTTATAAACAAAAAATAAAATAAAAAACAGCAATGAATTTTTTAGAAGTTAAGATTTACGTGCTATGGTTTTTAACAATAAAGTGGGTTGATTTTGTAAACTATTTGGGCAGCGCCGATAATTTAATTAAGCTGATACCGGCCTTGGTAATTACTGGTTTTACAATTTACAAATGGGTAATACTGGTAAGAAAAAGAAGAAAAAATAAAAACATTATTGAATAAAAAATAAGTTATGAATACATACTACATCACAACAGCATTGGGCTTTTTAATTGCTCAATTTCTTATGGCCAGTATTTCGGTTTATGATTATCAAAAGCAAAAAGACATACCATATAGCCATGCAATGAAGGCGTATTTAAAGGCTGAAATTGGTTTTTTTGTAATTGCTTTTTTCGGCTTGCTAACAGTGCTTTTTGTGTTGCCCGATATTATTGATATAAATATTAAGCCGTTGGATTTGCAGGATAAAGAAAGCCTTACATGGAAAGAAAAGGCACAGGCTTATTTCAGATTGACGGTAATTTTTGTTGGTGCATTTGTGCAATACTTATCATTTAAGTTTAGAAAGTCAGGTAAGCAAGCTATTGACAAAGCAATTAATGGAGTAGGATAAAATTACTTTCATATAGCAATCGTTAAAACGTACGCCGCTGCATGTCTATGCTGGGGGCCTTTTAAAAAAAATTACATGAAATTTTTACAACAACATAAATTTTCAATAGCCTGCATTGTTGCATGGCTATTAACTGCAGCATGTATTAAACTTGTATTTGATGCCGCCAAAAAAGACTACAGTATGGAGCTGTATAAAAAAGAAGTACAGTTATACGAGCAGCAGCGTACCGCCATAATTGAAGCCCGGCAACCATTGGAAAAAAAATTACAATATTTAAAAACTGAAATGCTGGCTTATAAAATAAAAGACAGCATTTTATCTCTAAAAATAAACGCCACCGAAACAAAAATAATTGAATACAAAAACTCAGCGTATGCCAAACAAAAAATTGAAGCTGTTAACAGCCTTGACGTTACTAATC
>JAGVCC010000072.1 GCA_020059395.1 Chitinophagales bacterium
AACCATATCGGATTTAAAAGAGGTATCTAAATTTTACAAAATAGTAAGCAACTATTTGAGCATGAAAAAACTACTTACTATAGCTATCATTTTGTTGATTTCAACGAAATGTTTTTCGGCAGATTTATACGTTAATTCAACGGGCAGTAATGCGGCGGCGGGAACGGCTGGCGCACCGTGGCAAACATTGTTGTACGCAAGCGCACAAGCAGTGCCGGGTGATACTATATGGCTACAGCCGGGGACTTATACTGAAAATTCACAGATAGTTTTGGCAGTAAGAGTTTCATTAAAAGCAGTAGGAGATACTAATAATACTTTTGTAAACACAAACTTTGTTAGCGGTGCTTTTCTTTCATTAGAAAGTGCAACCAACGGCACAGATGGGCAGCAAGTAATATCTGGAATTACCTTCAACGGCAATAATGTAGGCTATAGGGCTGCAATGATTTATTTACGCAGCCATGTTGAAGTTTTTAATTGCAAATTTTTAAATTTTGTACACGACGGGGTACACTTTAAAGGCTTGCAAAACACCGATATTAATGTAGGTAATTTTTGGACGCACGGACTGCAACATAATGGATTAATCGGGAATCCCGTTTTTTCAGTAGGTAATAAGTTTTATAAAAACAGCATGGTAAATTGCGCCGAACATGCAGGGGGGTATGCCTATGGCAGTTTAAATATAGGTGGTCAGGACAGCCTTTTGATTTACAACAACTACATCACAAACGTTGACAGGGCATTTAATTTAAACGGTGAGCCTATAAAATTACAAGTAGATATTTTAGGATTTATAAGGCACACCCGAATAAGCAACAATATTTTAAAAGCAGCAACAGTTAATCCGTTTGTGTTTGACAATCAGCATTTCGATTTTGCAATTGAATTGTTTTACTGTACAGATTTGGAGGTTGACAATAATGATATTGAAGGCAGCATTGATATAAATTGGCAATTCCCCGGCGATAATTACAGTGTGTACATTCATAATAACAATATTCACACACCAGCGCACCCTTCTAATGGTTACACATCAGGAATAGTTTTAGAGTTTGATACCTACGACGCAATTGTAGAAAACAATACCATCAATAATTGCGCCCAAGGAATTGTTTTTACAACAAGGGCAGGGTGTTATATTCAAAATACTATTGTAAGAAATAATCTAATTACAAACATGGGTATAGATACAGACGGCTACCCTAACGGATATAGTATAAGCAATACTCCCGGTTACGAAGGTATCAGTTTAATTAATTTTCAAATTCTACATAACACGGTAACAACAACAACCGCATCAGGCACAACTGGCGCACAATACGGACTTACGTTTTTTGGCTGCGATACAGTGGATAATGTGAACTTTAGCAATAATCTTTTAGTAGGGCCATTTATAGATCAAACATTTAGAATAAGCCCGCCCGCCGTTGTAAAAAATTCTTTTTTTAGGAATAATGCAACTTACGGGGGCAACTATAATAATTTATTTGAACGGTGGGATGGCACACCAACTTTAGACTTATCTAATACCAAAACGGGTAATTTTGAAGGAACGCAAAACCCTTCGCTCAATGGTAGTTACGAAGTGACCAACCCTGTGTTAATAAATGAAGGTACCGATGGTTTAACAATAGGGTATAATGCAGGGGCCGACATAGCACCTCCCACCGTTACAAGCACCAACCCCACCAACGGCGCAACAGGCGTACCGTTGGGAGCTTACAACATAGTTATCACTTTTGACGGTGCAATGAATACATCCACCCTTAACGGAACAAATATAACAGGGGTGGCAGGCGCTATAACAGCAGGCAGTACATACGCAAGTATAGCAGCTACATTAGCCGCAAGCACCACCTATACAATTACAGTGGCTGGTGTGCAGGATGCTGCTGGCAATACCATTGCTGCGCCTTATGTGTTTTCATTTACCACCGGGGCGGCCTTGGTGGGTGGCGGCAGTGGGAAAAAAATTATACCAATAATTGGAAAGATTTTATAAATAAAAAAAAGTGACAACAATGCACAAAATTCAGCATTTTTTTGAGCCAACAATCGTGGCACTTACTATACATTGGCAACCGGTAATGGGAGTAATAAGTGGCCTTTGTGCATCTATTTATTATGTAAGTATGTTAAAAGTAAATGTTGTGGATGTTAAGCATGGAGGTAGCTGGAAAAACTGGATTACATCATTTTTTAAAAAGAAAAAATTATAATTATGGATAAACATTATGCACAAGCTCTATTAGCTTTTTTACTGGCGCAATTATTAATGGCCAGTATTAACGTTTACTTTTTTCAAAAGAAAAAAGAAATTGAATACATGGTGGCGGTTAAAGCCTACATGAAAGCGGAAATAGGTTATTTCATAATTGGTTTTTTTGGTGCTTTATGTTTAATCTTTATTCTGTCCGACTTTCTTGATTTGGGTGTAAATAGAAAAGATTTGTTGAGCAAAGAAACTTTGACACATAAAGAAAAATTGCAGGCATATTTTAAAACATGTGCTCTTTTAGTAGGTGCCTTTTTGCAGGCTATTGCTTTTGCAGTGCGTAAAAAAGGTAAAGCCGCCATTGAAAAAATGGTGGATAAAGGGTAATAAACATCTTCATATAGCAATCGTTAAAACGTTCGCCGCTGCATGTCTATGCTGGGGGCCTTTTAAAAAAACAGTTATGAAATTTTTAAACCAACATAAATTTTTAATTGCCTGCTGCGTGGCTGCAGTGCTGGCATTTTTCTGCCTTAAGTTTTTTATGCAGGGCATGAAAAAGGATTACAGTATGGAGCTGTATAAAAAAGAAACAGAGCTTTATGACCAATACCGTACCGCCATAATTACATCAAGGCAGCCATTAGAAAAACATTTGCAGGATTTAAAAACTGAAATACTGGCCTACAAAATAAAAGACAGCATTATCTCATTAAAAATAAACGCCACCGAAACAAAAATAATTGAATACAAAAACTCAGCGTATGCCAAACAAAAAATTGAAGCTGTTAACAGCCTTGACGTTACTAATC
>JAGVCC010000359.1 GCA_020059395.1 Chitinophagales bacterium
GAACATGCTGCTGAAAACAGTGAGTTGTGGAGAATAAGTCATGATTTTTGGGATGAGTTTAAACAATTAAAAGAACAGTTTGCAATATTGGCACAATGGGCACCACATACCGGTCCCGGCAACTGGCCTGATGCAGATATGTTACAAATAGGAGCAATTGCAAAACGTGGTCCAGTGGGTAAACCACGCCGTTCTGCATTTTCTGCAGAAGAAGCAAGAACCCATATTACACTCTGGAGTATTTTTAGAAGTCCATTAATGATGGGTGGAAATCTTCCAGAGAATTCAGCTTTGGAAACAGAGCTAATGACTAATGCGGAAATTATTGATATCAATCAAAATAGTAAAAACAGCCGCCAGGTATTTAGAAAAGATGAAATGGTTTGCTGGGCATCCGAATCATTAGATGGAAAATTTGTAAACGTAGCATTGTTTAACCTGAACGACACTGAAAAACCGATAATCGTTTTATTAAGCGAACTTGGCATTAAAGGAAATTATTTTGTAAGGGATGCCTGGAAGAAAACAGATATTGGCAAAACAAAGAAAGATTTAAAGTATAGTTTAGCCCCACATGCAAGCATTATGTTACGCTTAAAGAAAAACTAAATTATCTGTCATCGTTTATCATTATCAATAATAAAAATAAAAATTATGAAAAGTTTATTAGTATTAGCAATCGCATCAATTTTTGCATTTACAAATGCTTCAGCGCAAGATGCAAAACCTCCAAAAAAAGTTTTTGCTTGGGTTAAATCAACAATGACGGAAATTGGTATTTCAGCTGAAGCACAAGCTAAAATTGAGGCATTTAAAAAAGAAAACGAACAAGAGCAAAAAGCTTTAAAGGAAAGCGAAGAGTATAAAAATGCAACTGAAGAAGAAAAGAAAAAGAAAATGGGAGCTTTATTGGGTAAAAGACAAAAGACTATATATGAAATGCTTACAAAAGAACAACAATCTAAAGTTGATGAAATGAGAGAAAAAATTAAAAAAGAAAATGAAGCTAACGGCTATTAATATCTGTATATGAAAAAAGTAATCATAAGTATTGTATTCTTAGTTGCATTATTTCATTCTGGCCTTCTTGCACAAAAGAAAGAACCGCAGCGGAAAACTGAAGTTACGATTGTTGGCGAAGAATTTTATATTAACGGCGAACCTACTTTTAAAGGCCGAAATTACAACGGGATGAAGATTCAGGGCTTATTACCCAACAGCAGAATGGTGCAGGGGATTTTTGACGACTTGAACGACAGCACAAGAAATCTCTGGGTTTATCCGGATACCAAAAAGTGGGATGCAGAACGCAACACAAATGAATTTGTGAAGGCCATGCCGGAATGGAAGAAACACGGATTATTGGCTTTTACTGTTAATCTTCAGGGTGGAAGTCCTTATGGTTATTCCAATAAACAACCTTGGTACAATTCTGCCATTGATAGTAATGGTGTGTTACGTAAAGAGTACATGATGCGGTTACGTAAAATTTTAAACAAGGCCGATGATTTAGGGATGGTTTGTATCCTAGGTATTTTCTATTTCGGACAAGATGAAAGAGTGAAAGATGAAGAATCGGTTAAGAAAGCAGTTCGTCAAACAATAAACTGGTTGCACCGTGCAAATTACAAAAATGTAATTATTGAAATTAATAACGAATGTAGCCCCAATGGCTACCAGCATGATATACTTAAGCCAAAGGGTGTTCATCAGTTAATTGAAATGGTGAAGGGTATGAAAGATGAGAGTGGCCACCATTACCTCGTAACTACAAGTTATGTTGGCAAAAACAGACCAACGCCCCAGGTAATTGCAGCGTCTGATTTTTTACTGGTTCATGGAAATGGCATCAGTAATCAGGACACGTTGGTTGCATATTATAATGAGTTTAAGAAATTGAAGGGGGAGAAAAAAATGCCGATTGTAAATAATGAAGACGACCATTTTAATTTTGATAAACCACAGAATAATATGCTTACGTCTTTTCAAAACTATGTAAGCTGGGGTTATTTTGATTTTAGAAAGAAAGATGAGCCCTTTGAAACAGGTTTTCAAAGTATGCCTGCAAGCTGGAAAATTGATACAGACAGAAAGAAAGGATTTTTTGGTTTGCTTAAAACAATTACAGGCGGATTGTAAACATCTTACATGTTATGCTTCTTTTGGGAATTGATTTAGGTAAATCATCTATGATGAATTTAAAAGCTGTTTTATAAGTATATCGAAGCCACTCTTGGAATTTAAAACTGAGATGTAAGATTTAGATCAGTTATTGACTCTGGTATCAGCGCAGGCATTTTTAAAAATGTACAAAAAGCATTTGCATCGCAACAACTATTAGTTCGGTACGCTCCTCAAAGAAACCTTGTGGAACCATAAGATGGGTTTTACCGGAAATGGGTAGAAGATTTATACACACATTTATAAAAAACTATAGACATGAATATAATTAAAGGAACTAAAGAGTATTATCCATCAGTATCCCAAATTAAATACGAGGGCCTTCAATCAGATAATCCGCTGGCTTTTCGGTGGTATGATGAGAGCCGGGTTGTAGCAGGTAAAACCATGAAAGAATACTTACGTTTTTCTTGTGCATACTGGCATTCTTTCTGTGGCAGTGGAGCAGACCCTTTTGGTGAAGCCACCCATTTATTTCCATGGCTGGAAATTCAACATCCGGTAGAAAGAGCAAAATCTAAAATGGATGCAGCTTTTGAATTTATGACCAAAATGGGGCTTCCCTTTTATTGTTTTCATGATGTAGATGTGGTGGATTATACCAATGATGTTGCAGATAATGAAAAACGTTTGCAGGCATTAACCGCTTATGCAAAAGAAAAGCAGGACAGCAGTGGTATTAAATTGTTATGGGGTACTGCAAATCTTTTCAGTCACAGACGATACATGAATGGTGCAGCAACTAATCCGCAATTTGAAGTATTGGCACATGGTGCTGCCCAGGTAAAATTTGCAATAGATGCTACTATAGCATTAAACGGAGATAATTATGTTTTTTGGGGTGGAAGAGAAGGCTATATGAGTCTGCTCAACACAGATATGAAACGGGAGAAAGAACATTTTGCAACATTTCTGCATAAAGCAAAAGACTATGCAAGGAGAAATGGGTTTAAAGGTAAATTTTTTATAGAGCCTAAACCCTGTGAACCCAGTAAGCACCAATATGATTTTGATTGTGAAACCGTAATTGGTTTTTTAAGACAGTATGATTTATTGGAGGATTTTAGTTTGAATATTGAAGTGAACCATGCCACACTTGCCGGCCACACATTTACACATGAGTTGCAAGTAGCTGCAGATGCAGGACTGCTCGGCAGCATGGATGCTAACAGAGGGGATTATCAAAATGGCTGGGATACTGACCAGTTTCCGAATAATATTAATGAGTTAACTGAAGCCATGCTGATAATTTTAGAAGCCGGTGGCTTTAAAGGCGGCGGTATCAATTTCGATGCAAAAATCAGGCGTAATAGTACCGATCAGCAGGATTTATTTATAGCGCATATTGGTGGTATGGATTGCTTTGCAAGAGCCTTGCTCACTGCTGATGCTGTATTACAGCAGTCGCCTTATCTGCAACTCCGCAAGCAACGTTATGCTTCTTTTGATGCCGGTGCAGGTAAAGATTTTGAAATGGGAAGGCTTTCACTTGAAGAGTTAGCCAGTTATGCCGCTCATAATGGCGAGCCTCAGTTAATAAGCGGTAAGCAAGAATATTTTGAAAATATCATTAATCAGTTTATATAAACAATATCAATAACGAGTGTACCGGTGTTTTAAGTTTTCTTTTTTGTTTATCTGTATAATGGCATGCAGGGCACATTTGTATGCACAGGCAGATGCATTAAATGTTATATTGAGTAAAACAACAGTTGAACCCGGCGATACTGTTGATATTGATTTTACACTTTTGTCTGCCCAAAGCAAGCTCAATAAGGCTACTATTAATTGCATCATTAAGAATGATAACGGATTTGAAAGAAAATTACGCTGGCCGCTGTTAAATAAAACAGGTGTGGTTCAATTGCTAATTGATAGAAAATTTCCAAGGGGTATTTATGATTTTATTTTTTTTGTTCAGGAAGGTATTTTTCAGGTACATGGCAAAGTGGTAGCTCCATCAAAACAAAAAATGTTGAAAGCTGTATTGATAAACAGTAAGGGTCAGATTAATCTGGAAGAAGTAAAGGTGGATAGTAACAGTAATTTTGTATTTAAAAATTACATTTTTGAAAACTATGCCAACTTATTATTTTCAGATAAAAATGGTAAGCAAAGTAAGCTGGATATAGAGATTAATGCGGTACTTGATTCTGCATACAAGCCCATTGCAGTTGCCGGCAGCAGAATGAAAGTTGGAAATGAAGGCACCAGCTTCTTTTCTCCCGTACTAAAAATGACACACAGAGATTCCATTTCTTACAATTCAAGTGAGTACTTACAGGAAGTTATTGTTTATGATACCAGACCAAATACGGCAGCCTTTTATGAAGAAAACTATGTAGGGGGTATTTTCAAGGATGCAGAAAGTAAATCCTTTAGCCTGATAGATGACCCACAGGCACAGTCCAGCACAGATATACTTGAGTATCTTCAGAATAAAATTCCGAATATCAGAATTATATATAACCAGAGTGGTGATGCAATTGTAAAAATACGTAATGCTACTGTTCAATTTTATTTAGATGAAATACCACTGGATGTATCGTATATACGTTCAATAAGTGTGGCTGACATAGCAGTGGTTAAATTTTTTCAACCACCCTTTATTGGTAACATTGGTGGAAATGGCAGTGCGGTGGCCGTTTATACAAGGCGTGGAGGCGATATTGTTGAAAAGCCAACTGGCAATTACAGGTTTAGGGTAAAGGGGTATACACCTGCATTGAGTGTGTTAAGTGCAAAAGATTGAAAAATTTTCAATGATATTATCGATTGGCTTGTGCAAATTATGGTATATTTTAACTGGTTGATGTAAGAAAATAGTTAAATATGAGATACGTGGAGTTGAAGACAGAAAAAATGGCAACTCCCCAATTTTATTATATTTATTGTCTAATATTTCTGCAAAGGGCCGCCGACCTATGTAGTAAAGCTTTCTTTGTTTTTTCGTTCCTGTGTTTAAATGTTTCTTTTATTTTTAGGCGAATATGGTAAGATGGTCTGTTTTCATTAATTAGTATTTCATGAACTGGTTTCGGATTTTTTTACTAATCTGATAATTACTAGCACTGAAAATTGTTGTTCTTTGATGTACCCCGAAAAATTTACTTTTGACGGAAATGGTTATCGAACCTCCCGATTGAACGAAGCCGTCGAGCTAATATACAAGCTGGGAGAGGGTTTTAGCCAAAATAAAAAAGGACAAATCAGTAATAAAACCGATTTGTCCTTGCAAGTTGGGTTACTAGGATTCGAACCTAGACAGACAGAATCAAAATCTGTAGTGCTGCCGTTACACCATAACCCAATCTATATAAACAGGGCGCAAAAATAAGGAATATGCCCTTAGCTCCCAAATGGTTTTTAAAAAAATGCTGTAAAATATACCCACTGTAAGGTATTTGAAATAAGTTGTGAGGGGTATAATTTTACTAAAAATCAACCATGAAAAAAGTAATTGGTATTATTTTATTATTTGCAGTGGTTACTACCAATGGGCAGGATGCCACTACTTTGTATAATGAGGGGGTTGCGCTTAAAGATGCCAAAAAATCAAAGGAAGCTTTGGAAAAATTTAAAGCCGCCATTGCTTTAAAACCAGATTATACCGCTGCTTTTTACGAAATGGGCTGGTGCCATAACGATACCAGAAACTATGACGGAGCCATGGCATCACTTCGAAAAGCAAGAACAGCATGGAGTAGTATACCAAAAGTGCATTTTGAGCTGGGGTATGCTTTTGAAAAACTTAACCTTCTCGATTCGGCCATACAGAGCTATAATAAATGTCTGTTTTATAAACCAGACTATTCACTTGCTTTTAAACAGCTGGGAACAATTGCCTATAGTAAAGATGACTATGTTACGGCACTGGATTATTTTACTAAATATGAAGCTGCGGTAAAAAATCCTATTACTGATTATATGTATTGGTATAAGAAAGGTTTTATGAATAACGCACAAAAAAATTATGATGCATCAAAAATAGCATTGCTGCGTTCGCTTGAAAATAAGAAAGATTATGCCAATACATATTTGGAGCTTGGCTTTGCTGCCAGCAGACTAAAACAAGCAGATGAAGCTATTAACTATTACAATCAGGCAATGGCGCTTGATCCCAAAAATCATGTAGCGTATAATGGTATTGGTGAAGTGTACAGGGATGTAAAAAAAGATATGGATAAATCGATAGAGTGGTACAAAAAATCGCTTGCGGTTAAAAAGGATGAACGGAAGGCTTGTTTTGGATTAGGCTATTGCTACAACAGCAAAGGTCAGTTTACCGAAGCTATTCCGTATTTAAAAAAAGCAATAGAACAGGAGAGTACTTATACTGCTGCTTATGTGGAACTGGGGTATAGTTATTACAGAACTAATAACAATATACTTGCAGCAACTAATTACAAAAACGCACTGGAATTAAATCCTAAAAATGAGAACGCAAGATATTACTTGGCATTAATGTACATTGATGAGAAAAATAAACCTAAAGCACAGCAGATGGTAGATGAATTAAAAGAGCTCAACTCAAAAAATGCTGCATCATTACAGGAAAAGGTGAATAAAATGTAACACAAACTTATAGAAACAAAAAGGGTTAAAGCTGTACACTTTTAACCCTTTTTAATTTTAATCATTATTTACCCTTTCTCTTCCCTCGCCTTCAACTCCTTAATTTTATCCAGCGCTCCCGCCACCACATCACACATAATAGTATATAATGCACCGGGTATTTGATTAGCGTAAATATGTTCCAAGGCTTCATTTTCATTGGCAATAACTAATGTTGGTATGGCTGGATTTATTTTTTTAATTCCTTCCTGTAGTAATGTAATAATTTCTTCCGCCGTGCGGCCACGTAAATTTTTATCGCAGCGAATGATGATTTCATCAAAATACTGTGCAGAAATTTCTCCCA
>JAGVCC010000013.1 GCA_020059395.1 Chitinophagales bacterium
ATCGTTCAATAGCTCATCCAACACATGGTAAAGATCTTTACCCAGCACTGGCGTTATAATTTTTGCATCAATAATACGCAGGGTAGGCAGGGCCTTTTCCATGGGCCAATCGCCATTAATAGCGGCATATTTTGCCAGTATATAGTTGTCACGTATCAGCATCAGCTTAATTTTTTTACGCTGCCGGTATTTTTATCCAGCGTGGTTAGTTCCACATCTTTAATTCTAAATTCAATATCGGTTCCCCATTGGTTAAAATCTCTTGCTAAGTAAAGCGGTTCCAGCATTAACCTGCGCTCTAAATAAATGGAGCTCGTATAAATAAGATATGCTTCTCGTTGGTCGCTGCCACCGGTGCGCTGCTGGCCACTGCCAAACATTGAGGCCCCAATTAAAGTGGGGTGCAAACCGAAAGCTGTTAAAAGTTCGTTAGCAGCGGCACTGGTTAAAATAATCTCTTTATCAAGGCCGCTTTTATTGTCAATTTGGGTAATTTTCATTCGGCCCACCTCCTCCTTATTGTGCCGGTCAATATCAAAAAAACTTAAAAAATTGCTGTAAGCATTTTTTTCATTGGCTAAAAAATCATCCATTTCTTTAGCCAGTTTTTTACGGGCTTCGTTTTGTTTTTTTGCCCCCATTCCTTTCCACTCGGCTGCGCCAAATTTCTTTTCAAAATACGTTTCAGGCACTTCTATATGGTACTGCAGTTTTGCGCCTTTTTTTAAAAACTGCTTAAAAATTTGAGGTTGTTTGCAGGCAATTTCTACCCAGCCGCCAAGCCTTGCACCATCCCATGCAGGCACCTGGTAATAAGTTTTGTTTACGCTGGGGTAATTAGTAGGTAAGATGGCAGATTTTAAACCGCTGCTGCTTTTTATTTTTTCGGCTATTGCTTTAAGGCTGTTAACGGGGTCGTACATATCAATGCAATCAAGCCGCTTAAGCAGGTAGCTGTCTACGTTAGTGTCAATAATTTTAGGATTTTCCAAAATACCTAAAATACTTTTTTCAGGGTCAAACTTTGCAAACTGGCTGCTGCTGCTGCCCCATAGCTTGCTTAAATAAACGGTGTCAATCACCCCCTGTTTATTCATTTGTTTATACCTACTGTCGCAACTTTCTTGATGCACAAAACCGGTAATACTGCTGCCATCTTTGCTCAAAATAATTTCAGGAAAACAGTTGCCAAACCACTTCCAGTCCTGCAAGTACTCCATCCAAAACCTAAACTGCCCCATTTGATTTAAAAAATCGTAAACATGCTTATATTGGCTGCGGTTTAATGGTTCAAAAACTTCGCCGCCATCGTCGTTTGTGGTTTCTTTCCCAGTCTCAGGGTCTTTAGTTTTAGTGGCTACCTTATCAACAATTTTACCCGGCACAATGCCAGCACCATACAATGCATTCGCAGCCCAGTTAAGTGCCTGTTTGCCAAGGCCACAATAGGCCATTTGTTGCTCAATATTCTGCGGAAAACGGTTATCCTCACCCCAATAGGCCACATCCAGCGCTGCCTGCACTTTTTGCACAGGAACTGCCGTGCCACGTTGTGTGTTAAAGCTGCCGGCACTGCTGTTAGCCTTGCTAAAAAAGATGGCACTGCCGCTTCCGGTAGTGTAGGCAATAGGGCCGCTTATCTCTACGCTGTTGCTCATATTACAGGGGTGCCGTTTAGTTCAAAAATTAGTATCGGGTGTATTTTGCGAATTTGATGATTGCGCAATTCCATGTTTACCGTAAAATTCTGGTTATGGTTGGCGGTGCGTTCAACATTGGTACTGCCAGTGGTGGGTGCGCCGCTCTGCTCCATAGTTTGGCGGCGGGCAATGCGGCATTCTTTTAATTCTAAAATTTGTCCGCCCTTATTTAAAGCGCTGTTGGCTGTAAAGCATTTAAGGCTGGTAATTACCTCGCCGCTCTTTAAAATGGCCAACACTTGTTTTAAATCAAATTTACCCATACTGCTAAAGTATAGCAGGTGTGCGGGGGGGTAAAGGACACTTTAAAGCAGTATTTTAGTGCCATGATTTTACTGTTTAAAACACCGGTTATAAATAATTACGGCACGGCGTGGTTTAATGTGTATAATGCCGGTGATGGCAAATATTTTTGTGAGCTGCTGCGCTTTAACGGTTATGAGCCTGGTAAACCATACAGTGCTACTTTATGGAAAGAGAAAAAGAAGTGGATGAGTGATGTTAAAATGAATATGGTTGAGCAGTTGGGGGCTGTGATTGATGAAATGACATAAAAAATGATGCAGCCTTATTTTTTCTTTGCTACTTTCTTTTTTGCGCAGTGAGACACGAACGGAGCAAAAAAGAAAGTAGCCCCCGCAGTGGGGGCTACCCGTTTGTAAACGGTTACATTTTATCTACCTGTAAATTACTAAACACATAAGCAACAGGGTAAAAATCCGCTTTCCCTTCGTCTTCATTTTCTTTTGGCGGCTCTTTGTCCTGGTGTTTAATATTCTTAGGCTCTCCCCACATCAGCAGGGCTTTACTCCCTTTTCGCACTTGGTAGCCGTCAGCCTTCCAGCGGCGGTAACTCTTTAAAGTGGTATGCCCTTGGCTGGCGTAATACTTGGCTAAACCTTCGTTAATGCTGTTAATTGCGCCCTCTTTAACCAATACCCTGTAACCTGCGCTAATAGCTTTAAGTTCCTCCCGTTTAGCTTGCAATTCTATATTCATGAGTGTTAAGTTTTAAAACGTTTGTGTTATTGTTTCGTATAATAAAATCGGCTGCACTTAAGCCAACGGTAAAAGCATTGCCACCGGCACCGTGTTTACGGTAATAGTGGTTAAAGTCGCTTACGTTGTAAAATGCGGCAAGTCCTCTGTCGGTCAGGTGCTGCATACAGGTAGCAGCACACCTTTCTTTGTGTGTCATTTTATCCAGTCTTAAAAGTTAAAAATTACCCTGCCCCATGTAAGGGGGCAGGGTGTTGCATTACCATTTTAAAAGCGGCTCTATAGCTTTTATTTTCTCAGTAATTTTTGCCTTTAAAAAAGATGTAACCTCCGCAATAATATCGGGGTTGTGTGTGGCAAACTCATTGCGTTGTTCATCCAAAATGCTAAGGCGGTTACGCTCACCTTGTTTTTCCAGTTGAAACTGGTTTAACTTACTCAAACTGCTTTGCAGCCTGTTGTACTTGCTTTGCACCTCAAAAAGTTGATTAATCCGGTGCAGTCTATCCTCCAGCGGCGGCAGGTCTTCAATTTCCTTTTTAAAATCCTCTTTCTTGGTTGCTGGCACTGGTAATAAAATAACATCTGTTTTTACACCATTTGCGGCAGGTTTGCCATTTGTAGCAGTTACAACTGCTTTTCCGTTCATGGAACTCATAATAAAACTGCAAGTGTTTATACAGGTTGCGCCCCTGTTTTAATTTACTGTAAGTTACTAAAAATCATACAATTATGCAATTTTTTTGCCATTATTTTTAATAATTTCCACACTTATTTAATCAAATAAACTGGCTATCAGCATTTTATTTTTTCAATTTCACAAAAATTGAAAAAATACACGCCCAAAT
>JAGVCC010000250.1 GCA_020059395.1 Chitinophagales bacterium
AGAATATTTGCGCAATAAAACACAGTTTGGTAAAGAGGGTACCAGTATGTTAACCCTTGCAGATGCAGCAGAAACTATTGGCTTAAAAGCGGTGGGTGTAAAACAAAGTTATGAGCAGTTGATTACCGAAGTGCCTTTACCTGCTGTAATACATTGGGGGCAATATCATTTTGTGGTGCTGGTAAAAACAAAGTGCAGATTTCTCCTTCGTCGAAATGACAAGATTACAATAGCCGACCCTGCAAAAGGCATCATACATTTTACAAAAGAAGAGTTTTGCAAACATTGGCTGGCCACTACAGAAAACGGTACTGGCAAAGGCACTGCTTTAGTATTTGAGCCCGGCCCCAATTTTTCAAATAACGATTTTAGCGAAACAACAACCACAGAAACCAACCCAATTGGCTGGCGTTTTTTGTTTAACTACATCAGCCTGCACAAAAAATATTTTTTACAAATAATACTGGGGCTTTTTGTGGGCAGTTGTTTGCAGTTAATCTTCCCTTACCTCACACAGAGTATTGTAGATACGGGCATTAATACCCAAAATATACACTTTATACAAATAATTTTAGCAGCACAATTAATGCTGCTTTTTTCGCAAACGGTTATTGAGTTTATACGCAGCCGCATACTGCTTTTTATAAGTACCCGTATAAGCGTAAGCCTGCTAAGCGGCTTTTGGGCCAAGCTGCTAAAACTGCCCCTGCAGTTTTTTGATACCAAACACCCTGGTGATATTATGCAGCGCATAAACGACCACCACCGTATAGAAAGTTTTTTAACCGGCACCACTTTAAACACCGTCTTTTCTTTTTTCAATATTATCATTTTTTCGGTGGTGCTTGTGCGCTACAGTGTAACCATATTCTCAGTGTTTGCAGCAGGCAGTATGTTGTATTTTTTATGGATAAGGCTTTTTTTAGCATGGCGGCGCAAATTAGATTATCAGCGTTTTGCCGTTGCCGCTAAAGAAAATACTGCTACCATGCAATTGGTGCATGGCGTGCAGGAAATAAAACTGCATAATGCAGAAAACAGTTTTCGCTGGGCATGGGAAGGTCTGCAGGCGGGCTTATTTAAGTTGAATTTTAAAAACTTAACGTTAAGCCAATACCAGCAAATGGGTGGGTTTTTTATTAACCAGGGTAAAAATATTTTTATCACTTTTTTGGTGGCACAATTAGTAATTGAAGGCAAGCTAAGCCTTGGTATGATGCTGGCTATACAATACATCATCGGTCAGTTAAACAGCCCTATAGAGCAGGTAACCGGTTTTACGCAACAGTTGCAGGATGCTAAAATAAGTTTAGAGCGGTTAAATGATATTCATTTGCTGGAAGATGAAGAACCTGCCAGCAAACAATTTATTAACCACCTTAGCCAGCAGCAGGATATTGTGTTTAAAAATGTAAGCTTTACTTATCCCGGCGCAGGCAATGAGCCTGTATTGAAAAATATTAACCTTACCATACCACATGGCAAAACCACCGCCATAGTAGGTATGAGCGGAAGTGGTAAAACAACATTATTAAAACTCCTTTTAAAATTTTATGAAGACTATATGGGAGAAATAAGAGTTGGTAATATCTTAAATAATCAACCTTCGCACCCATCTTCTCCTTTTCCTCCCCCGTTGGGGGAGATAGAGGGGGCTTCTTTTCGGGAGGGGATAGGGGAGGCTGGTGGTTGTTTGCTTTCAAACATCAGCCCCAAATACTGGCGCAGCCTCAGCGGTGCAGTTATGCAGGACGCTTTTATTTTTAACGATAACATACAAAAAAACATTACAGTAACTGCTACAGCTATACACCTTGAAAAGCTAACCTATGCCAGTAAAGCCGCTAATATTTTGGATTGGATAGAAAGCCTGCCTTTGGGCTTTTACACAAAATTAGGAGCAGAAGGGCATGGGCTTAGTGGCGGGCAAAAGCAACGTATTGCCATTGCCAGGGCTATTTATAAAAATCCGCAGCTTATTTTTTTTGACGAAGCCACCAATGCTTTAGATGCCAATAATGAAAGAGTGATTTTAGAAAATTTAAAAGATTTTTTTGCAGGTAAAACGGTTGTGGTGGTGGCGCACCGGTTAAGTACTGTAAAA
Source organism: Chitinophagales bacterium (assembly GCA_020059395.1). Classification (GTDB taxonomy): domain Bacteria; phylum Bacteroidota; class Bacteroidia; order Chitinophagales; family Chitinophagaceae; genus Ferruginibacter. Next base: position 2,105 of record JAGVCC010000250.1, read on the forward strand.
AATGCCGATAAAATTGTGGTGCTTGAAAATGGCAGCATTGCAGAAGAAGGTACGCATGAAAGCTTAACAGCCGCAAAAGGGAAATATTATGAACTCGTTAAAAACCAGTTAGAGTTAGGTAATTAAAAAAGAGTATAATTTTTAAAAGTTCTTAAGTCCCCTTTGGGGATTTAGGGGCATAAACATCAATTGGAACTTGGAAACTAATGAAAATGAAATATCAGAAGAAGTTGTAAAACCAGCTACTTTAAAAAACAGCTTTGCCGCACACGGCGAAGAACTGGAAGAAGTAATTACCAACAAACCACCATTTATAGTGCGGTGGGGTACGCTGTTGCTCTTTTTACTTTTATGTGCTGCTGCTGCTGTTAGCTGGTTTATTAAATACCCTGATATTGTACCAGTTAATGCAAAATTAGTTTCTGTAAATGCACCTAAGCCGGTAGTAAGTATTACTGGCGGCAGATTAATAAAATTATTTGTTGCAGAAAATGATACGGTTACTAATAACCAGTTGGTGGGTTTTATAGAATCAACTGCCAACCATAATGATGTGTTGCAAATAGTTGCACTCATTGATAGTATGAATACACTTTTGTTGCAAGACAATGTTGAAAGTGCCGTTAATTATTTCCAATCTTTTTCACACCCATCTTCGCAATACTTCCCCCTTCGGGGGATTGAGGGGGCCTTATTGGGTGAACTGCAACCGGCGTTTCAGATTTTTATGCAGGCACAGGCTACTTTTAAAAACTACCTTGCCAACGGTTTTTACTTACGTAAGAAAAAAATGCTGGCAACAGATATGGCTAACCTGCTGCGTATGCACAGCAATTTAAACAAGCAACAGCAACTACAGCAACAGGATTTGGCATTAACGCAAAAAACTTTTGAAGCCAATCAAAGCTTGCACAACGACAGTGTTATTTCCTCTTTTGATTTGCGTAACGAAAAAAGCAAACTCATAAATAAAAAACTAACTATTCCTCAATTATCAATTGCTATTATTACAAACGAAACACAGCAAAACGAAAAACGTAAAGAGACAGCAGAACTTGAAAACACCATTGCACAGCAAAAAAATATTTTTCAGCAGGCACTGCATACTTTTAAAAGCCAGTTAAGCGACTGGAAAAGAAAATACATTTTGTATGCACCCATTAATGGCCGGGTTAGCTTTACCAGTTTTATACAGGAAAATCAGCAAATAGCTGCCAGCCAAACCATTTGCTTTATTAACCCCGGCAACAGTTTATATTATGCACAAGCCGTAATTCCACAAAACAATTTTGGCAAAATAAAATCTGGCCAAAAAATACTGCTCAAATTTCCAGCCTATCCATTTAGAGAATTTGGTTCGGTGTATGGCAGTGTTGGTTTTATTAGTAATGTAGCAACAGACAGTGGTTACTTAATTAAAATTAATTTGCCGCAAGGTTTACAAACCAATTATCAAATAAACATACCGTTTAAAGAAGGCTTGATTGCAACAGGTGAAATTATAACAAAAGATATGCGGCTGTTGCAACGGTTTTATTACAGTGTGTTTAATTGGCAATAATATAACCCCCTATTACTAAACGTTAAATTGTTATTTAGTAGTAAAATACTACTTGTAAATATTTTGCAATACGAAAAAATAATACCAATTTAAATGTGCTAAAAGTTTATGCATTTAATATGATTTTTGATACCTGATTAAAATATTTATAAAAAATATTTTTTACTGGAATAAGCAACAGTAAAGAGTTGTTTGGATGCTTACATCCCGATGTGCACAATTGGGATTGCCAAACAGGCCAATGCCTTTGATGCTATAAGCTAAGGCAAACTATTTTATTAAATTTTAAAATGAAAAAAATGCAAACTAAAAAAATGAGCCTTGCAAATATGCAGGGTAAAATGAGCAGGGAAGAAATGAAACAGATAAGTGGTGGGTATGCGCCAGCTGGATCTTGTGGCGTAAAGGTTGGAGGTACTTGGTATTATAACTACGGAACAAGGGCATTAGCTGAAGGTGCAGTAGGGCATACAGTAATTATAGGTGGTACTGCAATTGGAACTGCGACTAATTGGTGCTGTGATTCTTGTGCGAACTAAAAACAATTTAACACCGTGTTAAAAGAAGCTGCAAATTTTTGCAGCTTCTTTTAAATAAACTAAAATCTATGTTTAAAATTTCAGCGACACTATTTTCCTGTATTTTATTTTTTTCAGTTTGTTCACAAACGGGTAGTAAATTAAGCATGAATAAAAATGATTCAATTAATCAAACTCCTAAAAAAATTGTTTTAATTTTTGATTTGACTAATTCATTAGGTACTAAAAATTTTACAGAGGGAAAGGTTAGTTTTAAATACACCCCTAAACTATCTTATATTAATGAATATTATAGCGAAATATTTTTAGGCTCAAAAAAATCGGACACAGTAACTATAATCAGTGATTTCGATATTTTATTAAAATTTTCATCAATTCCTGCTTATGATTTTCTTATTTCTCCTACTGATACCTTTATAATTGAAAACAAAGAAGATGTTTTAACTTGTAGAAGCTTGACTAAAAAATCAGAGAGATATGATTTTGTATTTTCACAAGAAGTTGAACATTATATTATAAACAAAACGAGCAATAAAATATTTAATGTTACAAGCAATAATATTAAAGAAAATGAAAAACTATTCAATCAGCTTAAACTTCAATACACACAACGAAAGTTTTTTTTGGATTCTATTTATCAGAAAAATCAGATATCTGCCAAATATTTTGAATTTTATAAAGAAAAAATAAAGTTTGATTTTTTATCTCTTTGTTTGCTTAAAGAATTTCGATTATTTAGTAATACTGAATTACAGTATTTGTTAACAGCGGCTGCCATTAGGAGAGACTCTTTGATTTATCATCATTTTTATCAAAGTTTTCTATCGCATTATTTATATAGCTATACACTTAATAGGCCACCATTTAACGGAAAAAAAGAGAGTACTGCTGTTAATTATGCGCAAGCCTTTGATACAATTATTAAGTTATTTGACAAAGGTGCAATTAGAGATTTTTTATTAGTTAATGAACTAAAAATTAGTAAAGAAAATCTGGCAGCTAAAGAGTTGGGTTTATATTCTAAAACAATAATTGCAAGTATTGGTAATATAGAAGTTGTAGAGGAAATAAGAAAGGTTGACTCAATTAAATTAAATTCTACAAATAAAAAAATCATTCTAACTGGCGTGAAAAATGATGATGAAGTTGCGTTTACAGAATTATTAGAAAGATATAAAGGTAATTGGGTTTATGTTGATATTTGGGCTAGCTGGTGTGCTCCTTGCAGAAGGGTATTTCCTAAACTCCAAAAACTTAAAAATCAATTTAATGGCAGTAAGGTTATATTTCTGCATATATCTATCGATACCGAATTTGATGATTGGAAATCGGCTTGCAAAGAGGAAGGCATAATAGATTATAAACACAATTTTATACTGTTAGACTCAAAAGCTTCGTCATTTAAGAAGTTATTTAATCTTCAAGCAATACCCAGATATTTATTGTACAACAAAGACGGAAAATTGGAAAAAAATACTGCTCCTTCGCCAGAAGGAAAAGAACTTAATTTATTATTGAAACAAATATTATAATTACAGCCGCCTGCTATAAACTTTTCCAGCTTTACTTTTTAGCTAAAGTGAATTATTCTTTATTATCAAATAACACCAACTAAAATCGGAATATTTTTTTAAATATTCTGATTTTACGCTTTTACAAATAATTTTATTAGTAGGGTAAGGCGTTCCTGTAATAGTTTTATCATCATTGTTAAAATTTTTACTATAGAAGTAGCTAAGCATTTATGATAAAGACTATCTTATTACTAATAAGCAGTTTCCCACAGACGTGACACCTTTTGAAAAGGTGTCACCTCTTGCCACTTAACGCCTCCTTGCCACCACAATCGTGTTCTTAAACTGTTTCTTCTTCCCGTTTATACTAAATACTTCCGTAAACACCACATAAATACCTGCGGGCAATTGCTGATTTTTTTCTCCAAGCCCATCCCAGCGAAAATTGCCGGTAATGCCGCATAATGCATTGCGTTGTAAATAACGCACCGGCCTGCCGGCTGCATCAAAAATGGTAATGCTGGCAACATACCCTGCCGCTGGAAAGTTATAAGTGATGGTGGCAAAATCATCCATACCATCATTATCGGGGCTTACAATTTCTGGTGTTACTTTAATATCTCCCTGCAGGCCATCATTTATTTTATACTGCGAATTTTTATAGGTGGGTGTACCATAGCCTGCTGAAGTTGCTGCGCTGTGCCAGTTATCTTGCTGCTGTGTGGGTGCATTGTAATCTATTCTTTCTAAAGCAACCCCTTCTTTGTTATCAATTAATTTAAAATGCCAGTTTTCATTGTAGTGCAGTTCATCTGTAACAGCACCCTGTGCATTTAAAATTATAACATAGCCTTCATCATCATTAAAAGATGGCATAGATCCAGTTGTAATAAAAGCATCCGGATTTTTAGTGATGAAATCTCTTTTTACAATCGAAGGGTCTTCGGTTATCACCATAAAATCCTGCGGAAAGAGTAAATAATTATCAGCACTTAATTGTTTTATATTAGCAACAGCACCTGCGCTGCTGCGGTTGGCAATATAGGTTTGCTTAAGGTCGATGATTTTATTACTGCGGTTGTAAATCTCCACGTAATCAGTGCCATTGCTTTTGGGATTAAATAGTATTTCGTTTATAACAATATCAAATTTGTCTGCCACTTCGCTTAGCCCAACTCTTGCAGTGTTTTTATTGCCAATGCTGTTGCCTTTACAATCAGTAATGGATGTTGTGGTAATAGTGTAAACTTTGTTACGTAACAATGGGGAGTTTAATCTTAAAACTACTTTATCAAAAACAGGTGCTGTTACTGTTACAGATTGGGGTGCTCCAATACCATCGCTAATGGTGTAACGTGTGGTAACGGCAGCAGCGGTACTGTCAAGCGGTTCGTCAAATACTAACGTTATGTTTACACTGTCGTTTGCAAAAGCACGTAATAATTGTGGTGCTGCAGCATCTGTATTACTGCCATCAACCGCATTTTTTTGCCCGGAGTGCCGCCGTTTAAATTAGTACTGGCTTTCCAGTTGCTAAAACCGCTGCATGGGTTTTTCGTGTCAATCATTTCAAGCGTCCACCCGCCATCTTTTTTTAATTCATTTTGATACCATGCATCCGTATAACTTACGGTATGTATAATTTTATTTTGTGCGCTTTTTAAATAAATAACATAACCTGTATTATCAAGCGATGGAAAACTGGTAACCGAAATTGTTGACCCATATACACTCATGGCAGCAACAGCGCTGCTGGTGCATATAATTACAAAACTGTCGGGCTGTAACGTATAAACAGGCATGGGGCCGCTTTGGCCGCTGGCATCTGCAATGCGCCAGCCGCTTAAATTAAAGGCGGTGCCGGATGTATTACGTAATTCAATCCATTCATTATTGGGCATACCAATTTGTGGTGTGGGGTCGGCCATAATTTCGTCAATCACCACATCAAACCGGTTAGGTATTTGTGCAATGACAACGTTTGCAAAAATTACAAAAGCAAAAATTAATATTGATTTACGGCTCATTATTAGATATTATCAATATAAATGTAAATAATTTGGCGGTAAAAACAGATTGTACTTTCTTTGTGCTGAAATGAAAATGATTAAACACATAAAACACGTTACAAAACCTTTTACTGTTGGGGGGGTATAACTGTTTTATTGTAACAATATAAACGAAAGGCCTTCCCAAAATGGAAGGTCTTTTTTTTGAAGCCAGAAGCCCCTCCTAACCTCCCCCGGGGGGAGGAACAAACGGAGATTGAAGCGAAGATTTGAGCGAATGTAAAAGTGAAAGAATATTTAGTGATAACTTAAAAATAAAAACACAAAAAATGAAAGTTGCAGTAGTAGGCGCCACAGGTTTAGTAGGCACCAAAATGTTACAGGTACTGGCCGAAAGAAATTTTCCGGTAGATGAATTAATTCCCGTTGCATCAGAAAAAAGTATAGGTAAGGAAGTGGAGTTTAAGGGAAAGAAATTTAAAGTGGTAGGCTGGGAAACTGCTATTGCAGC
>JAGVCC010000240.1 GCA_020059395.1 Chitinophagales bacterium
CGTAATCATTAACGGCGATACAATGGAGGCCAAAACACTTGTAGTGGTAGATGTGTATGGCCGCTTTAATGCAAAAGCTTACGAAAAATGGACAAGGCTGCGCAATGCAGTGTATGTAACATACCCTTATGCAAGGCGTGCCGGAGCTGTATTAAACGATATTAATACAAAACTGGTGGGTGTTACCGATCAGGCAAAACGTAAAGAGATAATAAAATCAAGAGAAAAAGATTTACGTAAAGAGTTTACCGAGCCGCTAACCAATCTTTCCATTTACCAGGGCAAAGTTTTAATGAAACTTATAAACCGGGAAACAGGCAATAACTGCTATGAAATTATTAAAGAATATAAAGGCGGACTTACCGCACGGTTGTATCAAACCGTGGCATTTTTCTTTAACAGCAGCTTAAAACAGCCTTACAATGCTGCAGGCGATGACGCAGATATTGAACGCATCGTTCATGAAGTACAGCGCATGTATGGCTATCCCGTTACATATATGGCAGCCGCTAAAAGCTGATATTTTTTCCACCATAAGCATTTGCCTGTTAATAAGTACACAAATATGACAACAGTCAGCACTTTACAGCATGGCAGCACGGCTTAAATAGCGTAGCTTGCAGCCCGAAACGCTATACCATAAAATGAAGTTAGATATTTTGGCTTTTGGGGTACACCCGGATGATGTTGAACTGAGCTGTGCAGGTGTGTTGCTGGTAGAAAAAGCTAATGGTAAAAAAACAGGTATTATTGATTTAACACAGGGCGAACTGGGCACCCGTGGCACTGCCGAAACCCGACTGCTGGAAGCAGCCGCAGCAGCACAAATTTTACAAACAGACATCAGGGAAAATTTAAAAATGGCCGATGGCTTTTTTCAAAATGATGAAGCCCACCAGCGCCAGATAATTACCGCTATACGCAAATACCAGCCTGAAATAATTTTGTGCAATGCCCCCAGCGACCGCCACCCCGATCATGGCCGTTCTGCTAAACTGGTGGAAGAGGCAGCATTTCTTTCAGGACTAAAAAAAATTGAAACCAGCCATAATGGGCAACCCCAACAACATTGGCGCCCAAAATACGTTTTCAATTATATACAAGACAGGCTGCTGCAACCCAACTTTGTGATTGACATTACTCCTGTTTTTGAAAAAAAACTGGAATCTGTTAAAGCATACGGCACACAGTTTCACAGCCCAAACAGCAACGAACCTCAAACTTATATATCATCACCCAATTTTTTAGAAAGCGTTATTTACCGCCACAAATGGTTTGGCAAAATGATTGGTGTTGAATATGCAGAAGGATTTATTACACAAAAAATGATTGGCTTTAGTAATTTTGACAACTTTATTAAACAGAACACATAAACTTATAGTAATGGCAACTCCCAAATTTTTAAACATCAGCGGCTCCACCTTTCATCAGGAGCTAAAAAAAAGGGTAAATGATTATTTTACCACCGCCCAAAAAGCAGCCACCGGCAATTTTGGGTTATACTTTAAAGCAGTATTTTTTTGGGTATCGTACATTGCCCTGTACGTACATGTGGTGTTTTTTACACCGCCGGTATTTTGGGCAATATTGGAGTGTATTTTTATGGGCGGCTTAACTGCTGCCATTGGTTTTAATGTAATGCATGATGGTGGCCACGGCAGTTTCAGCAACAGTAAATTCTGGAATAAAATTGCTGCTTTTTCTGTAAATGCACTGGGTGCAAGCGCCATTATGTGGAATAATAAACACAACATCATTCACCACACTTATACAAATATTGATGGTGTGGATGATGATATTGAAATTAAACCGATGCTACGCATGTGCCCCACACAAAAAAAATATAAAATACACCGCTATCAGCATATTTATGTTTGGTTTTTGTATACCCTGCTTTTAATTATTTGGGTATTTGCAACGGATTACACCAAATATTTTAAAAAGAAAGTAGGCAGTGTGCCCATTAAAAAAATGAGCGCATTTGAGCATTTTGCTTTTTGGACGGCAAAGGCAGGTTATTATTTTATGATGATTGCCTTACCCATTTATTTGTTAGGTTTTGTACAATGGCTGGTGGGCTTTTTAATCATCAGCATGTTTGCAGGTTTAATTTTAAGTGTGGTGTTTCAACTGGCGCATACAGTGGAAGAAACTGCTTTTCCTGTACCCAGCGGCGATATTAATAAAATAGAAAACGAATGGGCTATTCATCAAATACAAACCACTGCAAACTTTGCCACTAAAAACAAATTAATAAGCTGGCTGGTGGGTGGTTTAAATTTTCAGATAGAGCATCACCTGTTTCCAAAAATTTCGCATGTACACTACCCTGCCATTAGTAAAATAATAAAAGAAACCTGTGCAGAGTACGGCATTAAATATATTGAGTACCGTAAAATGCGCCATGCACTGGCATCGCATACCATGCACCTTAAGCATATGGGCCGGGCATAACAAAATACTTTTTTGTAAATGAAGCCTTTGTAATTTTATACAAAGGCTTTTTTATTGCAGAGATTGTTAATCCGTGCAATCCGTGGCAAAACCCGCTGGGCAGCAGCAAAAATATCCCCCTCAAATTTCGCAGAAAGCACAGAAAACAATTACTCCACTGCGACATCAGCGTTATCTGCGGGCAACCCACTGCGTAGCAGTCTTGTGCCTCCGTGTCTTTGTGAGCAAAAAATACATCCGTGTAAATCCGTGCAATCCGTGGCAAACCCCGCTGCGTAGCAGCAAAAAAATCCCCCGCAAATTTCGCAGAAAGCGCAGAAAATACATCCACCTCTGCGACATCAGCGTCATCTTCAGGCAACCCAATGCGTAGCAGTCTTGTGCCTCCGTGCCTTTGTAAGCAAAATACATCCGTGTAAATCCGTGCAAACCGTGGCAAACCCCGCTGCGTAGCAGCAAAAAAATCCCCCGCAAATTTCGCAGAAAGCGCA
>JAGVCC010000475.1 GCA_020059395.1 Chitinophagales bacterium
GGATAACCCCATTGCACAGGCTTATTCAACAGCCGGCTTGCATAAAAACTGCCGAGTACTTTAATGCCGTTAAAAAACCTGCGGAAGGTAAGCTTACTTAAAAGATTGGTACTGTCTGCAAAGTTGAACTGCGGCATGGTGCAAAGGTATGCCCGTTGTCTTTATTTATTTATTACGATACCGGTAATATTTTCTTTTTCAACAAAACCTGTATATCTGCTGTCCATAGCGTTATGCCGGTTGTCTCCTAAAACAAAGTAATTATTTGCAGGAATTATTAAAGGGCCGAAATTATCAGGCATCCATTTCACACTGCCGTTATACCACTTAAAACAATCACCCGACATATTTGTATCTGTAATTAAATACGGCTTTAGCTTAATTTTTGATGAATACTTTTTATACAAAGCATTATCAAAAGTAACTATCGGTGAATCGCCTGTTTGTATAAACTCATAACTTTCTTCAGATGGAAAATCTGCTTCTTCAATTAACCCAAAATCGTTTGTGCTGATTTTATATTGATTTTTCAGGTCGAGGAATTCATCGAAGTTTTTGTTATTTACAAATAGAACGCCATTTTTCATTTCAATAAAATCACCAGGGGCACCGCAAAGTCTGGAAATAAAACTGTAACCGGAAGTATAATCGGGCTGATAAGATGAAAGAACAGAATCTTGATAAGGGTTTTTGAAAGCTATAAATTTATAAGGTGCAGGTTTGCTGATGCCGGAAACAAAAATTAAGGTTCCCTTTTTAATAGTTGGCTCGCTGCTGCCAGTGGGAACAGTGTATAAAAGAAGTATACCTGTTAGCCTTGCTGTTAAAAGCAGCAATACAATTACACCTGATATAATTAAGAAACCAATGCCGATTTTTTTCATTCAGCAATTTATAAAATAAAAAAGACCAGCGCAAAAGAACCGGTCGTGTTAAATTATACGAAATGCTTAAACCTAATTAATATTGTTGGATGCTTTCAGCAACAGCGGCTGCGGCATCGGCCCCTAAACTTCCCAGCTTAACTTTTACAGGTTTAAAATTCAGGGTATTGCTCACAAACTTGTCGTAATTATTAAAAATTACATTAAGCGTTATAAAGTTCATTACATAACTTCTGGTTTCAGCTGGCAGGTAGCTTTTTACATCCCAAAAACTGGGGTTAGCTACCCCTGTTTTTTTCATAGCTTCCCAAACATTGCCCACACCGCAGTTATAACTTGCCACAATCAAAAGGGGGTCATTGTCTAAATTACGGGTACGGTCTTTTAAGTACCTTGCGGCTACATAAGTAGATTTTAAAAAGTTTTTTCTATCATCTTTTACTGCAGGCTTTTTTTCTTTTTTTGCAGCTGGTTGTACTAAAGCTTTTTTAAGTGCCGCCTCTTGTTTCTTTTTTTCGGCTGCACTTAATTGTGGTGCGTACTTCATTCCGTATTCAGCAGCCACCTCATCCATAATTTGCCAATACCCTACAGCACCCGCTTTTGATACGGCGTTGCCGTTAAAAGCACTTTCTAATGCCAGTAATACTTTATATTCTTCGGGTAGTTTATACTTGCGTAATATGCTGGCAGCTTTGGTAAAAAATGTTTTACCTTTTTTGTGCATCCGCATAATATATTCCCTGCGGTTAATACTAAAATTTTCAATATAATCGGCTGAGTTGTCCGCTACGCCGCACAACAAATCAGGATACACCACATTAGCCTGTTTAACAATATAGCCGGTAATACCTTTTTTGTCTGCAACAGCAAGCAAAAGCTTTTTAGCAGTGTCTTTTACAACCTGTGCTTTTACTGTTGTAAAATTGCAAATTGAGAAAGCTAACAGAACACAAAGAGAAATTTTTTGTAAGTACGGGTTTCTTTTAGTCATAATAATGAAATAATTATGGCCGGATTTCGTTTTCAATAGGAATTGGAAGTATATAAACGGCTCATTACAAGCCTTATTGCCCGTTCACAAAAATTTAAGAACTTTATAAATCAATATAAACTGCTAAACACTGTGACTATGCGTATTTTAATTTCCTGTGTGCTTTTAATTGCTTTGCAGGCAAATGCACAGTTGGCCGCTGATTTTTTTAACCACTCAAAACAAATTACGCAAGCAGAAAAAGATGCACATGCCAGGCTTTCCCCATTGTCTCCGGCAGGCACAGCAGGCAACAGTGCCGCTTCAACAAATTTTGATGTAAAATATTACCGGTGTGAGTGGGAGGTGGATCCGGCAGTAAGATATATAAAAGGCAAGGTTACTGTTTACTATTTGATAAAAAATGCAACTGCAGATATTACTTTCGACCTGACGAATACTTTGATTGCAGACAGTGTTAAACAACGCAATACCACACTTAATAATCAACATGCTAACAATGCCCTGCAGATCTTTTTTCCAGCAACTGTAAATTCAGGTGTATTAGATTCGGTTAGTATTTATTACAATGGCGTACCAGCAAATACTGGTTTCGGTTCATTCATCAATTCGCAACATGCAGGCATACCCGTAGTATGGAGCTTGAGTGAACCTTATGGTGCAAGGGACTGGTGGCCCTGCAAAAACGGCAACGATGATAAAGCGGATTCTCTGGATGTTTTACTTACCGTACCGGCGCAATATACTGCAACATCAAATGGTTTATTACAAAGCGAATCATTAACAAGCGGGGGTACAAAAAAAACAAGCTATTTCAAGCACCGATACCCAATAGCCACTTATCTTATTTGTTTTGCTGTAACCAACTATACAGTATTTAATCGAAGTGTGCAATTAGGTAATATTACTTTGCCAGTTGTTACTTACTGTTACCCTGAGTCAAATAATAGTTTTCAGGCCTCCACTTTTCATGTGCTGGAGCAAATGAAATTTTACCATAACCTTTTAGGCGACTATCCCTTCATAAACGAAAAATATGGTCACACACAGTTTGGGTGGGGCGGTGGTATGGAACACCAAACTAATTCGTTTATTGTTGTGCCGTTTGAAGGTTTGCAGGCTCACGAACTGGCCCATCAGTGGTTTGGTGATAAAATTACCTGTAACAGCTGGGAAGATATTTGGCTGAATGAAGGCTTTGCATCTCACATGGTTTTTGGGTATTATGCAGAAAAATATTATCCTAATGATTATGTTAACTTTCGCAAAAGCGAAATTGAGGACATTACATCACAGCCCGGCGGTTCGGTTAAAGTTGATGATACCTCCAGTGTAAACCGCATTTTTGATGGACGGCTTACTTACAATAAAGGCTCCCACTTACTGCACATGCTGCGTTTAAAATTAACCGACTCTGTTTTTTTAAAAGGCTTAAGGACTTATTTAAAAGATCCGGCATTGGCCTATGGGTTTACCAGAACTTCCGATTTTAAAAAACACCTGGAAGCCGCCAGCGGTAAAAACCTCACAGAATTTTTTAATGACTGGTACAGTGGCCAAGGTTACCCTACCTATAATGTACAATGGACTCCGGTGGGCAGCAGCAGGGTGAAAATAAAAATTAACCAAACCACCAGCCACCCAAGTGTAAACTTTTTTGAACTGCCGGTACCTATAAAATTAAAAAACGCCACACAACAAAAAACCATTTTGCTTGATAATACCAGCAATGGCCAGGAGTTTTTAGAAAATATCGGTTTTACACCCGACAGTATTTTTATTGACCCTGAGTATTGGCTGATTAGCAAAAATAATATTGCAACTAAAGTAGCCGATAACAATGTTACAAGTAACAGTGTTACCGTTTTTCCAAACCCCATTAAAACACAGTTTAGTATTTGGCTGCGCAATTTTACAGCCACTACGGCCGATGTTGCTTTGTATAATACAGCAGGACAACGGCTGTTTACACAAAAAGTGGCATTAGTAAATGGCGGTGAGTATATAGATATACAAAGTGCCAACCTGCCCGCCGGTATGTATACTTTGCGTATTACCGCCGGCAGTTTTAAATACACCAAAAAGCTGGTTAAACAGTTTTAATAAAACATTTACACTACAGTTAACCGCTTTTACTGCAAATTTGCACACGGCATTTATGTATGCCCTTTTAATTTGTGGCAAAAAAGAAAACGGCCTTAAAACCTTTAGCAATTATTTTTATTTACCTGGCAGCAGCAGTGCTTGCCGTTTACCTTATTACCTGGTATGCTAACAGGCCCCGTTTTGTGCGTTATAAAGAATTTGGAATAGCCCTGCCTGTAAACTACGAAATACACGGCATAGATGTTAGCCATTACCAAAGCAATATTGATTGGGAAGCTGTAACCACCATGCAGGATAAAAATGTAAAAATTGGTTTTGTATTTATTAAATCAACAGAGGGTATTAGCAATGTTGATAATAAATTTCGCCGTAACTGGATTAATGCAGGCGAAGCCGGAATACCCCGTGGCGCCTACCACTTTTTTGTACCCAGCAAAAGCGGCAAGGCACAGGCAGAAAGTTTTATAGAAAACGTATCACTTAAAAAAGGCGATTTGCCACCCGTGCTGGATATTGAACGCACTTATGGTGCCTCCCTTGAAAATATACAGCAGCGTGCTAAAGACTGGCTGCTGGCAGTTGAAAAACATTACAAGGTAAAGCCCATTATTTACACCAATGTAGCTTTTTATGATAATTTTTTAGCAGGGCAGTTTGATGAGTATCCGCTATGGGTGGCGCATTATTTGGTAAAAGATAAACCACGTATTAAGCGCAACTGGCATTTTTGGCAACATAACGAAACCGGGCATGTAAGTGGTATTGATGCCTTTGTTGACTTTAATGTTTTTAATGGCGACAGTACAGATTTCAAAAAACTTATTATTAAATAGATAGGCAGCTTTATTAATTTTACACATCCCCAAATCCTCCCTTTAGCGGATAGGGGCTTGCAATGGAAGATGAAACAAGAATATTTTTGGTTAAAATAGCAAACAGCATTGCTATGATTTTGTTGTGGATGATGGCCAATGTATTTTTTGGCATCTACAAACAATTGGGCTTTTTTGATGGTGCCCCAACCTGGAAAAACTGGGTATATTATATATTGGCCATTGCTTCACTTCTTTGGGTAATTTTTTACCTGGTGCGTAAATGGAAGGCTTAATCTGCAGCCGCATATATTGATTGCCTGACCAACATGCAATTACCATAATTAAAAAGTTAACTGCTGTGGTCAGCTATAATGACCCATTTATTTTTAATTTTTTTAATCAGCAGTGTAAAATGCCCCTCCACGTTTCCAATACTTCTTGTTAAGTGCC
>JAGVCC010000025.1 GCA_020059395.1 Chitinophagales bacterium
CAGCAGACGTATTAAACGAACCAATAACTATGAACTAAATCCTTTTCCTGAACGGGAACATTCTGAAACCTTAGAACAGGGCGACCCACAACTTTTACCAGAGTTCATTGGTAACTATGAAGCAGGTGTTGAACAAAATTTTAGAAACGGTAGTTTATTCGCAACGCTTTATTATCAAAGAACTACAAACCCTATACAGCGGGTAAACAAAATATTTAACGATACTATTTTAAACCGTGTGTTTACGAATGCAGGCAGGGCTACACAAATTGGGGTAGAAACAAATTTCACCTATACCATTACTCCCTGGTGGAATACTGTAGTTGGCGGTAACATTTACAAATACAGTATTAAAGGCACACTGTTCAATAATACGGTTGCTGTAAGCAACAGCAGTTGGGTGTATAGCATCAACAGCACACAATCATTTACGCTTGCTAAAAACTGGAGTATGCAATGGAGTGTAAATTATCTTTCTCTCCGTGCCACTGCACAGGGCGAAGACAGTTATTTTTTAACACCTCATTTTTCATTAAAGAAAACAACGGTTGACAAACGGTGGAGCTTTCAATTACAATGGTTGAATATGGATGGAGGTTTAAATAGCAGCAATCGCCAGCGAATTACTACCCGTGGTGCTGATTTTTTTACTACCACAAATTATATATATGAAACAGACCAGTTACAGCTATCTGTAAATTTTAACCTGAGCAAAAAGAACCGCAAAGTTACATTGCCACAAAGTGAAATTGGTGAAAAAGAATTTTAATTTATTGCTTGAATCTTTTATTAATGAAAATAAAATTTGTTATTCTATTTGTTGTTGGATTTGTTATTCAATCATTGGCACAGCAGAAACCTAATATCTTGCTAATTGCTGTAGATGATATGAATAATTATGTTGGCTGTATGGGCGGGCCCGCCATTACACCCAATATTGATGCATTGGCAAAACAAGGCATTCTGTTCAACAATGCTTATTGTGCAGCACCGGCATGTAACCCTTCAAGAGCAGCCATCATGACCGGGCTTCGTCCGGAAAGAACAGGACAATATACCAACCAGGGAAATTTCAGGGATATTGGGAATAACAAAACATTACTTACACTTCCTCAGAAATTAATGGCAGCAGGTTATCAAACCATTGAAGCAGGAAAAATATTTCATTATCCGCATGGTACTACTGAAAAACCAAATCCTTTAAGCGACCCTGTTTCGTGGACTAAACAAGTGGCCGGACAAACAGGAACAGCAGTACCGACAGGTTTTAAAACAAAAGCAGGCGCAGCTATTTGGCTTGGTGATGATACACTGAAATATGCAAATAGTGAGAGGGTTGATTACCTGGCAGGCGCAAGCATTTGGGGGCCTAATAATCAAACGAAAGAACAAACAGGCGATTGGAAAATGAGTGAAGCCTGCGTTGAATTTTTAAATCAGCAACATGATAAACCTTTCTTTTTTGCATTAGGATTTTCAAAACCACATCAACCATTGATTGCGCCTAAAGAATTTTTTGGCTTGTATCCTTTAGATAAAATAGGAATGCCGGATTATAATCCTGCTGATATGGATGATATTCCAGACATTAATAAAATTAATTTCAGTTCACCGTTTGTAGATAAAGTAAGAAAACAACAACAGCTTCAACTGGCTTATCAGGCATACCTGGCCTGTATGAGTTTTACTGATGCCTGTATTGGGAATACGTTGAATGCATTAAAGAACAGTAAGTATGCAAATAATACTATTGTTATTTTTTTTACCGACCACGGTTTTCAGTTGGGAACAAAAAACCGCTGGGAGAAATATTCACTATGGAAGTTAGGAACTAATACGCCGCTGATTGTTTACATGCCAAATAATATGCTAAACGGAACTGTGTGCAACGAAGCAGTTTCGTTAATGGATATACATGCAACAGTGTTAGAAGCAACAGGTATTCCTCTTGCTGAGCGCCTTGATTGCGTATCACTTTTGTCCCAAATAGAAAATCCAGCAACTGAACGCAGGCTTCCGGCTGTTATAACACATGAAGAAGGTAACCACTCTATTGTTTGGAAACAGTTTAATTATATCCGGTATAAAAATGGTGCGGAAGAATTTTACGACCATACAAAAGACAATCTTGAGTATAAAAACGAAGCCGCAAATAAATCTTACAGAAGCGTTAGGAAAAAATTGAAGCGGTTTATTCCTAAAGTAAAGATGCCCCAAAACAGTAATCAGAAAAAAACAATAGGTACATTTAAATAAAATAAAAAAGAATCACTGATTTTCTGAATATATCTGCCGCACATTTCGGTTTTGGTGGCTCGAATAGAAAATAAACGAAATAGTGTACTTGAAAACTACAAGCCATTTTCTACAAAAAATGTTTAAACATTTCGCCCTAATGTATATACAATAATTAACAGAATTTATGATTGAGTTTTAATAGCCAATTATCATAACTCAGCTGGAAGCTATGTGATTATCAATTGTAAAAACATTAGCTGACAATGAAAAATTTGTACAAATGAGACAAATTATTGTATAAAGTGAATGCTTTGTTTATATTCATCACAGTAATTTTCACTTTCATCTTAATGGTTAGTATATGAAACAGAAATTACTTTTTACTTTTAGCATGCTCCTTTTGCTCGCAGCTAAATTATTCGCACAAACAGATTATTCTTATCCGACAAATGCCGAAACTTTTGCTGGAATTTTAACACCAAATACAAATCCTACCCCAAATTGTAATCCGGTTTTTACCACTACCGTGCCTGCCATAGGTACTACGTCAACCCATACACTGTCTACTTCAGGTACGTGGACTGTAGATGGAGCTTACGGGCAATCAGCAAATGGAAATCCAACGTTTAGTGTAAGGCTAAACAAAAGTAATGTACCGGCAGGCACTACCAACGTTAATGGTAGTTTAATTACTCCAAGATTAAACCAAGGTGCAAATAGCCTGTTTTTTGATGCTAGAATTGCTAATACAGGTGCTGCAGCATCTAAAACTCTTAGTGTGTTTAAAATTGTAAACGGCGTAGAAGACCCTGTTGCAATATATAGTACTTCCTTTGTTTCAAGTGCGGGAATTGGTTATTATAACCTTTCTACATTGGTTAATATAGACTATGTTGGTTTAGGTTTAACAGATTTAAAATTGCGAATTAGAAATACAACCGCATCGGCGGGTTCTGGTAATAATGATATTTTTATTGATAATGTACGTATATCAGCTTATGTGCCAGTGCCTACCATTACAACTACGGGTGCGTTGGTTCAGTTCAATCAATCGGGTGCTAATAATCCTACAGCAGGCCAAAGTTATTTTGTAAATGGCGTTAACTTAACTGCTGATGCTGATGTTACTGCGCCGGCAGGTTTTGAAGTTTCACTAGACAGTACTGCCTGGACGGGTACATTAGCTTTAGCACAATCGGGTGGCACTCTTGTTGGGCAGCCAGTTAAAGTATATGTAAGAGCAAATGCTGCTACAGCTGGTATTATTAACGGAAATGTTACAAATGCAAGTACAGGCGCAGCTTCGATAAACGTACCAGTTTCGGTAAAAGTAACACCCGCTTATTATTTAAAAGCTGGAACAACAGATGCCTCATTAGCTGCCAACTTTACTAATAACCCAGGTGGGGTGGGTGGTGCTGATGCGCCAAATTTTACCGATGAAGCATTATTTTTTGTTACTAACAACGCAACAGCCAACCTAAGTGCAAATGTTACTTTAGGGCCTTTGGCGAAATTCATTGTAGGTAATGGAGCAACAGCTACAACTTTTAATGTAGCTACAGGTGTTACACTAGCAGGCCGTTTAGATGTAACTTCAGGCTCTACAGCAGTAATTGATGGAACTATTGAAAATAATGTTCCGGCTTCCAACTCTGGTACAATTGCTGGTACACTTACGGTTAATGGTAATCATAATTTAACTGCTAATGGTGCTGTGGTCTTTTCCTTGTCAGGCTCACCTGCTATTAACTATGTACCTGCATCAACAATTAATGTAACTGGTGCTACAACTACTGTAACGGTATTTCAAAACTACGCTTCCGGAATTCCTAATATTGCTGTGGGCAATGTAGTCTGGAATTCTGCCGGACAAACGGCAAACGGATCTCCGCTTGCGGCTTCGGGTAACGCTACCCTAAATGTTACTGGTAATTTTACTGTTGCTTCTACAGGTGCTACTGCTCACATTTTTTTAGGTAATGGTGCTGGCTTAAGAACAATTAATGTTACAGGTAATTATATTCAGAATAGTGGCGACGTTCGCATTTACGCATCCAATCCAACCAATCAAAACAGCAATTCTGGTATTTCTTTTTTAAATGTTACCGGAAATGTAAATGTAAATACTGGCACATTGATGGTATCTGGAGCAAATGGTACTGGAAAAGGAATATTAAATACAAAGGGTAATATTACAAATACGGGTACAATAACAAACACATCAACCGGTATTAACCGGGGAGTTATTGAACTAAGTGGAACTGCAAATCAAACCATTTCTACTAGTAATGATTTTGCTACTGGAGGCACAGGAAGGGTTAATATGAGATTAAATACAGACGCAATTGCAGACCTATCTAATTCAGTAACAGTGGACTCTTTATTTATTAATAAAGGAAAACTTAGGTTGGGAGTTAGTGACTTAACCTTAGGATCAGAAAATGGAGTTTTAGATACTGCAGCTGCTATAGGTTATGTTATTACCAACGGTACAGGGGGAGTTATAATGCCGGTTTCTGCGCAAACAAATTTCTTCTTCCCGGTTGGTAATTTAGCTAATGCAAAACCTGCTACTATTACATTTTCAGCTGCTCCAGCAAGTGCTGGAACTTTAAAAGGCCGGTTTGATGATAGCTATGCCGGAGAAGATTTGACTACGCCACTCAATGAACCAGGTGTAGCATTTCCAATTGACAGAGTTAATCCGGGTCAGTGGGAAATAAATAATACCGGCGTTGTTTTTGGTACTTACACAATTACTGCTACTCATAATGGCACTTCAGGTATTGTGCCCGGCCAATTGGCTAATACTTCTTTTATAAAACGTCCAAATGCCGGCGTATGGTCTTTAGAAGGTACACACATAACGACTACTGGTACTGAAAACTCACCCATTTTATCAAGAAGCGGATTAACTACCTTCTCTCAATTTGCATTAGGTGCAAAAAGCTCTTTTGTATTGCCAATTCAAATTTTACATTTTAATGGTGTAAAGCAGGCAAATGGTAATTTACTCTCTTGGAAAATTGCAGCATCTGAAAAAGGTACTGTTGAGTTACAAAGAAGTACTAATGGAGTTGATTTTGAAAATATTTACAAACAACAAATTAATGTAACTAATACAGCTTTAACTAGTAATGATTCTCACATTGATATTAACTCAATCGCAAATATTAATTACTATCGTATAAAAATTACGAAAGAACAAACAGGTGCAGTTGTCTACTCATCTATTATCGTTTTAAAATCTTTTAATAAGTCAGGTATTCAAATAGAAGGAATACATCCAAATCCAGTTAATAATAATACAGTTATACAAATTAGTACTGAAAAGCCTGGAAATGTTGAGTTGATTACTTTCGATTCGCAGGGTAAACGAGTTTCTTTCCAAAATGTGTCTTTAGGTGCTGGTGTTACAGCGATACCATTTAATACTGATAAATTAGTAAAAGGAACTTACTATCTTAACGCAATAAGCCAGAATGAAAGTATAGGCTCCATTAAATTTATCAAATAATTCTAAGTAAAATCCAACATAGGCTTGTTCAAAATGTAAATTTTGACAAGCCTGTGTTTTTTGTTTAAATAGCACTACAATGAATAGGTCAAAACCTGGAGTAATTATATTTCTTTTTTCATTGCTGTTTGTTACAGCAATGAAAAATACCAATGCCCAAAAAAGCACTACAGGCATTCCTGATAGTTTTTCAAATCCAGTTCTGCC
>JAGVCC010000367.1 GCA_020059395.1 Chitinophagales bacterium
CTTCTTATTTCATCAGTAGGTTACGAGTTGCAGGAAGTTGTGGTTAGCAGTGCTGCCACGGCTGTTCAGGTAGAGTTCAGGCCTTCGGCAGCATTAGGCCAGGAGGTGGTGGTGTCTGCAACAAGGGTGCCCCAAAAAATAATGGAAAGCCCGGTGTCTATTGAAAGGGTAAGCGCAGCTGCATTACGCAATGCACCTGTTGCTAATTTCTATGATGTGGTACTTAGTCTTAAAGGTGTGGATGTAACTACATCTTCTTTAACATTTAAAACCCCCACCACCCGTGGTTTTAACAGCAGTGGTAACACAAGGTTTAACCAATTGGTTGATGGTATGGATAACTTGGCGCCTGGCTTGAATTTTTCGGTAGGTGCTATTATCGGTTTAAGTGAACTGGATGTAGACAATATTGAATTATTGCCAGGTGCATCATCTGCATTGTATGGCCCGGGTGGCATGAACGGCACTTTGTTAATGACCAGCAAAAACCCTTTTAAATATCAGGGCTTGTCTTTTTTAGTTAAGTCTGGTATTATGAATGCCGATGGCAGGCAGCGTCCAACATCGCCTTACAATAACTGGAACATACGCTGGGGTAAAAAAGTGAGCGAAAAATTTGCATTTAAAATGAATGCAGAATTAATACAGGCTAAAGACTGGCTTGCTTTTGATGACAGAAACTATAGCAGATTAGGTACCTCAGGTACTACAGTTGCAGGTAACCGAATGACAGATCCTAACTACGATGGTATTAATGTTTATGGTGATGAAACTACTGTTGACATCAGAGCCGTATTCAGCAGTATTGCAGGCAGCCTGCCGGGTGCAGCAGACTTTATAAATACTAATGGATTGCTGTCTAATCCAATGAATGTTTCCCGTACAGGTTATACAGAAAAAGAGTTGGTTAATCCAAATACTGTAAACTTTAAACTTGCAGGTTCATTACATTACAAATTATCTCAAAATACTGAGGCTGTTTTGGCTGCTTACTGGGGCACTGGTAACACTATTTATACCGGTAGCGACCGTTACTCTCTTAAAGATTTTAAAATGGGTCAGTATAAGCTGGAGCTGATAAATAAAAACTGGAACCTGCGGGCATACACCACACAGGAAAACGCTGGTGAATCTTACAACCTTACCGCTACTACACGTTTATACAATGAATCATGGAAGGCATCGGGTACTTGGTATCCGCAATATGCTTTTAAATACATAAGCGACAGAATGAGTGGTGTGAATAATTACGATGCTCATATAAATGCAAGAGCAGTTGCAGATGCAGGAAGGCCTGCTGCAGGTACGCCAGCCTTTTTAGCGGCTTATGATGCTATCCGTAAAAAGCCAATCTCTCAGGGCGGTGGTTTGTTGTTAGACAGATCTGATTTATATGCAGTAGAAGGCAGCTATAATTTATCTCAATACACAAAAGATGTTGCAGATATTTTAGTAGGTGCCAACTTTAAACAGTTTGTGCTTAACTCTGAAGGAACGCTTTTTGCAGATTCTTTAGGTACTATTAAAACCAACGAATACGGCGCATTTATACAGGCAACCCGCCAGCTTATTAACAGAGTAAAATTAACGGTAAGTGGCCGTTACGATAAAAATCAAAACTTTGAAGGCCGTTTTACCCCAAGGGTAACAACACTAATTAAAGTGGCTGAAAACAATAATCTGCGCCTTTCTTATCAAAGTGCTTACCGTTTCCCCAGCAACCAGCAACAGTGGATAAACCTTGTTGTGGGCAGCACAAGACTGGTGGGCAGCAACGAATCTTTTAAAACATATTTAGGCACAGCTACTAATCCGCTCTACACGGCTGAAAGTGTGTTGGCCGGCACACCACAAACTTTTACTGCACCCACAACAAAACCAGAATCAATTAACTCTTTTGAAGCTGGCTACAAAGGGCTGCTTGCAGAAAATAAATTGTTGTTTGATGCTTATGTATACTTTGGTCAATACCAAAACTTTTTGGGCCGCCAAAATACCATACAAACAACCACAGGCAATCAGGCAGATATAAGCAACCCTGCTTTAAGAAGAAATATTTCTGTACCAGTTAACACCACTGATAAAGTAAAAACTTATGGATTTGGTGCAAGTATAGATTACAGGTTGCCTGCCAATTTTGTAACAGGTGTTAATCTTTCTTCTGATGTATTAAAAGATGTGCCCGCAGGTTTTGTTGCTTACTTTAATGCCCCAAAGTACAAAACCAATTTTTATGTAGGTAACACTGGTTTTGGTAAAGACAAGCGTGCCGGGTTTAATGTAACTTACAGGTGGCAGCAGGGCTTTTACTATCAGGGAGATTTTGCCAGCGGCAACCTGCCTGATGTGCATGTAGTGGACGCTCAAATAAGTTTAAAACTGCCAAAAACAAAATCGATACTTAAGTTTGGTGCAAACAACATTTTAAACCAGTATTACTATAATGCCATTGGCAACGCACAAATTGGAGGCTTGTATTTTGTAAGCTTTGGATACAATGTTTATTAATAATGGTTTTGCTTAAACTTATTTGTAAAAACAATAAACTTACTATAATGAAAATAATAAAAATAAACTCACTAATTGCACTGGCAGGCATATTCCTGTTTAGTGCATGTAATAAAGATCTGGAGCAATTTGCGCCTATTGCAGTGCCTGCATATCCAACAGGTACTAATATTGCCACCACACTGGCCGCAAGCCCTAATGACAGTTTGTTTAACCGCATGCTTATCCGCTCCGGGTTACAAAGCCTCTTTAGAGATTCAACAAAAACATTTACACTTTTTGCTGTAGATAATGCAGGTATGCGCAAATTCGTAAATGCAGCTTCGGGTGGTTTAATACCAGAAGCCGCACCTGATGCTGTACATTCTGGTTTTCTTGCAAGTACTTTACCAGTTGCCAGTGCTGCAGGTATTATTCAGTACAATACTGTTGGACAAAAGCTGCCTGCTGCATCAATAGGCACTGCATTTCCAAATTTCCCTTACACATCACAAATTATACTTGACCCCACACAGCCGTTTGTGCGAATGAGCAATTTCCCAGTACGAGGTACCACATTTTCTTATCTGAATAATTTGCCAATTACATCTGTTGACCAAACTGCAAGTAATGGTATTATTCACCGCACTTTTAGTGTTGTTACACCTCCAACCACTACATTAAAGGGGGCTATGGCTACCGATACCAGTTTGTCCTATTTCAGGGCTGCGGTTACAAGGGCTGACAGCGGATCAATTGGTTTATCAAAAATTGATTCTTTGCTTAATTATGGTGTAACCAATATGACGGTGCTTGCACCTAATAATAATGCCTTTCGCACATTGGTTTATGGCCTTGTTTATACACAGGTATTTACTGCAACGGGTAGTGCTGCAACTGCTAATGCCCAGGCCAATGGTGCAGTAGCTGCTGGCCCTGCTTTTTTAAGCACTAATAATGTATCAACCCTTTTAGTAAAAGGGATTGTTGCTTATCATATTCTTGCTTCTTTAACATCAAGTACAACAACTCCTTATCAGCCAAACATCCGTGTGTTTTCTGTAAATATTCCTGCCACACCAACTTTTGTAAAAACATTGGTTAATGGAAGCGTAGGCGCTCATCCAGGTATATCTGCAAGGGCTACTTATACTGGGCCTTTTGCAACTGCTGCCACTTTCACAGGTTTAGGCACTTTCCCATCAGGAGGTGCGCCTTACAGTGGGCCTGCGGCTAATGCAACTGTTATTGACAGGCATGCGGTAAATGGTGTATATCATATCATAGACAGAGTATTGCTACCTCAATAACATGCTGAAATGTTATAAAATAAAAAAGCGCCTTTTTGGCGCTTTTTTATTTTATAAACTTAGTAACGCATTAGCTTAGCCTGAGTGTATCTAAGTTATTATTTTTTTATTCACAGTATAAAAAAAAAGGGTTATAATATATTTTTAGTGGCTATATTTGCATTACAACCTCTCTTAGGAAATATCCCCAAAGCTTACCAATCCGATTCCCTTTACTGAAACCGAAAAACCAATTTATTTTAAAAATTACTTCATGAAACAAGTATTAATGCTTGTGTTATGTGCAAATGTATTATGCACAAAAGCGCAAAATATTGTAAAAAACGGCGATTTGCAGCCTGTGGGAGGTAACATGTTACAAACACTTAACCAGTGGAACTTCAATGGCTGTGAACCTATAATTGGTGGTACTTATGTTGATATGGCAATTGGCGCCCCGCCATATCTTTTCGAAAACCCACATTTTAATGGACTCAGTACAACAAATATCGTTACTCCTATTGAAGGTTGCATGAGCCAGTTGATATGTCCGATAAAAGGCATGAGTTATACATTAACATTCAAGCATCAGCGGCGTTCATTTCCCAACCCAACTCAAAATAATGAGGTGCCAACACCTACTGCTTTCAGGGCTATAGTACGTGGTTACCCAACTTTTACTGACTATGTTTTTGAGTTGGTTGAAGATTATAACCAGACCTTTCTTCCCGGTTGGATTAACACCAGTTTTACTTTTACCATCCCGGTAACTTCTACTGATAATGATTTTAGAGTAATTTTTCAACAGCAAACCGTTGTGCTTGCAGGCCAAACAGGTCACGGTGCAATTTTAGACGATGTAGTATTAACCCCTAACCCCAATGTAACTAACACGGGCCCCACAGTGGCGGCTACTAATTCAAACACCAACTGGGGGCTAAGCAATTTGCCCGCAACAGGAGTTACGTATAACTGGAGCTTTCCAGGGGCAACACCTTCCTCATCTACCGCTGCCAATCCCACTAATGTTCAGTGGAATACAACAGGACTTAAAACGGTAACCTGTACCATTGGTAACGGCATTTGTAATTTGGTTACCATATCTCACAACATAAATATTACCAATACATTACCCGCAGAAATTGTCTCGTTTAATGCCACAGAAAAAACAGGTGGTATTGATTTGAAATGGGTTACTGCCAGCGAAATTAATACCGATTATTTTGGTGTTTATAAATCTAAGGACGGATTAAATTTTACAGAAATTGGAAGAGTGCAGTCTGCCGGACTACAAAGTGGTGCCACATATAATTTTACCGATGCACAACCGGGTAATGGTACTGTGTACTATAGGTTAAAACAGGTAGATAAGAATAGCAGCTTTAAAACAACAGGTATTGTAAAATTAAGGATGGGCAAACTTTACCTTGATGTAAATGTGTACCCTACAGTAATTAATAATATTTTAGACTATGCTGTGGAAACGCCACGTGCAGCAAAAATGATGATATATATTACTGATATGAGTGGACGTAACTTTTTTACCAAATCGGAAAATATCAGCATTGGAACAAATAAAAGAATGATAGATGCAAGTGCTTTTGCAAAAGGAGCGTACCTGCTTACAGTAAGAGATGCCGCAGGCTTCTCTAAAACAATTAAGTTTACTAAAAACTGATTATAACACAAGCACAAACAAAAGCGGCCGCAAATTTTTTTGCGGCTGTTTTATTTTACGTTTAAATGAGTCCTTACCATTTCCCACAAAACCACGCCGGCTGCAGTGGCAATATTCAAAGAGTGCTTCATGCCCAGCTGCGGAATTTCTATACAGCCATCGCATTGGTTAATGGTATCCTGTTCCACACCAGAAACTTCATTGCCAAAAATTACAGCCAGCTTTTTGTTTGCTGTAAATTGAAGTTGGTGGAGTTTGGTGCTGTTAACAGCCTGTTCAACTGCAAAAATTTTATAACCTGCAGCTTTTAAATATTCAATAGCTGCAGGCGCATTTGCAAAATGCCTCCACTCAACTGTTTCCTCTGCGCCAAGAGCAGTTTTTTTTATTTCTTTATGTGGTGGTGTGCAGGTGTAACCGGTAATAAAAATAGCCTGCAGTAAAAAAGCATCTGCGGTACGAAAAACACTGCCCACATTATAAGCACTGCGGATATTTTCAAGTACAGCTATTACAGGTATTTTTTCCGCAGCTTTAAAATCAGTAACTGTTTTACGTTCCAGTTCATCCATTGAAAGTTTTGTGTGTGCCACTTGATATTTTTTGGTGCTGCAAATTAATACTAATACCACAAATAGTTTATAGTGTAAAATATTTACGATTGCATGGTAAAAAAAGGATTAACTGTAAAATAAATTGTATAGCATTTTACCAGAGTACAGCTGAATATTTTTATAAAAGCATCCGTAGCATCAGTGCAAAGCCGGTATCTTTTTTAGGGTTATCTGCAATACGTACAATATGCAGGCCGGCAGCAGTCCACACTTTAAACAGTTCACCTTTTTTATGTGTGGCAATAGCCTCATCAAGCTGCGGCAGCATAACGCCCCGTACAAACCAGCCAAGGTCACCGCCTTTAGCTGCACTAACACCATCAGCACTGTAAGTGCCAGCCATAGAGCCAAAGGTGGAAATATTGTTTTTTATTTTGTACATAATCACTGTAGCAAGACTGTCGGCAAAGTTTACCCTAAATAAACCGGTATCCAGTACTATATGCTGCACATGGTAAAAGGTATTGGGTGCCTTCATCAGTATTTTAACTAAAATATTTTCGCCTTTAAACGGGCCATAGGTTTTGCCCGTTTTACCATTATAGGCCAGACTGTCTGCCTTTCCTAAAAAAGATTTAGTGCTGAGGACTGCAATAGTGTCAATAAAATATTTTTTCTTCAGGTACATGGCAAAGCCCACCGGATTGCTGGTGGTGTCCATTATTTTTTTTATTTGCGCAGTCGTTAATTTTTGGCTGCTGGCACTAAATGCTATAAGGCAAAATAAAAATATTGATACTGTTTTCTTCACTTTGTTTTGTTTACGGTAAAGATACGCAAACGGGGTGTTGTTGGCAGGGATGCTATTGCTTTTGTTTTTTTGCTGCTTTTTTCACCATTGGCAATTTTTTCTTTTTTGCTTCTTCATTCCACAGTGCAGCAACTACAATAATTTCACGTAGTCCTTTTTGCTGAATGTCTTTAACGGAGTACAACCTAATTGTGGCAACAATGGCACGACCTTTTGTTTCAAGGTGTTCAAATTCGGATGCAAAATCTTTACCACGACAAAAGCCCACATCAATGCCATTGGGTATGGCATTGATGTAGCAAAACATTCCATGATAATGGTAGAACGGAATTTTAAAACTGAGCTTTTCCTGTATGCCGGGCACAAGCGTTACAATCATTTGCCGCACTTTTACAGCAATATCCTGTTGTGCTATACTCAAATTATAGATATAATCGTCAACCGGTGATTGCATGTCAATTTTATTTTAGTGCGAATAAGGCTTTGACTTCGTAACGCAATTTAATTTTTCTATAGTCAACGCTGCTATCGCTGTATTTATCCGTTCCATTTGACAAATTGCTTACCTGCGACAGCAATGTGCGATTTTCGCCGTAATCACTAACTGCATATTCTTGTGGTTCTTCAACAGTAATTGCTTCCCCAGCTTTTTCGTTTATTGCTTCAGCAAGATAAATGGCTTTTTCTTTAGCCGCTTTTACGGCCTGTATTTTCAATTGCCTGCGATATTCAACTATTTTACTGTGGCTGGTGCGTACAATTGTAAAATTACTGGTGCCCTCATCATCCAGCTTTTCCACTAACTGGTCAATTTGTTTTGCATTGGTAAATTTTATTTGGTATGATATGGCTGCCATCATATCCGGATTTACTTTTTTTCGCTGCCATATATTTGAAGTATTGTACCCATCATAGGAGGCTATGGAAATATTGCTGTCTGCAATGCCTGTTAGGTTGCAATTATTAAGAAATGCTGCCTTAATTTTTTCAAGCTCTTTCTTCTCTTCGTTTTTCTTTTTATACTCCCGCAAATCTACCTGCACATATATTTCGTCTGGTATAATTTCCATCTCAGCACTACCGTTTACTGAAATTGTTTTTGGAAATGGATTGGCAGGGTACGGATTGTTTTGTGCGTAAGCGTTAAAGGCTGTTATAAAAAGCAAAATAGCTACAAATGTTTTTTTCATGATTGTGTTGTTTTATAACATGATGAAACAACACTTTGTATTACATAACGCCTTAGAGCTTTAACTTTCTTATAACAGCTTTTGCCTGCTTTTTTAAGGCTTCCAGTTCCCCCAATTGTGCCTGAATAAAACTGTTATCTTCCAGGCGACCCATTACTTTATTCATTTCTTCGTTTGTATCGTACACCATTTTACGAAAAGGGCTGCTGTAATCTTTTTCCCTAGCCTGATAAATGCCTTTGCACATTTTTTCTTTTGTGGATACTGCTTGTTGCAGTAATTGTTTAAAAAGGGCAGGGGTAAACTGCCGGGGCGTAATGTTTAAAATTTCCAAGAGCGATGTGTAGGCATGGTTGCATTTATCTGTTTCGAAAGCTGCGCCTTCTTCTCTATAAAAATTATGCACACCACTCCAGCCTTTAACCTTATCAGCCTTAATATTGCGCTTTAAAGTTTCCACACCCGATTTTTGAATTAATTGCCCGCCAACATTCAGCCATTCACTACGTTGTACTTTGGCGCTTAATGTTTTTTTCAGTGCTTCAAAACTTTCCGTTTTTTGCTGCTGAATTTTATTAAAGATTTCTATGGTGCCATAGTACTGTATCATTTCTTTAAATGCAGCAATGGCTTTAGGCACTTTAATGATTTTTACGTTACGGTCTGTATTTTCCCAGCCAGCTGCCGTAGCATTTCCAGCTGCATCTGGTGTAAGGCTTTGTAAAATTTTTAACCCATCAAACATTTCATTTATGGTATCAGGGGCTAAATAATCATATTCTAAATGCTGAATTTTTTCAGTTCTCCGGTCTCTGTCTGCATACTTGCGGCTGTTACGTACCAAAGCATACATGTTATACATAAACCAGTACGCTGGCATTACTAGCAGTGTGTCGTTTGCAACATCATTAACAACTAAACTAAACGGCACTGGTATATTTATTTCTGCAGGAAAATCGCCTTTAGAAATAATTGTAAAAGATGCAAATTTTGAATTGTGTTTTAAGCTTACGCACAGCCCCGGCCAAAAGCCACGGCCAGCAATTATTTCACCATCTGCCGCACGGCTGTTGTGGTTACTGCCAATAGTGGCGCCTGCGGCCATATTGCTTTGCCCCATAACAACTGCAGCACATAAAAACGAATTATTGTGGTGCTGTTCATGCGCCGGAAAAATTAATGAGTTCAGCACCTCACAACATGATATGGTGGAGTTGTTACCAAGGAAAGAATTAATTAACCTGGCACCATATTTTAACTGGCAATGCGATGACATGATAAAACGTACCGCTTTGGCACCATAAAAAATACGGCAGCCATAACCTACAATCCCGTTCACCAGTTCGCAACCTTCACCAATTTGGGTAGTGCGCTTTTCATCGCTGTTTATGGTAAGGTTTTTAAGTTTGTTGGCTCCTTTAAAATATGCATCTGTACCAACCAGTACATCTTTTATAATTTTACAGTTTTTAATTACGCAGCGGTTGCCAATGCTTCCGTAATGGCCATGCAGTTTATCAAAACTGTTTTCTGTAAATGTTGCAAATTTTTGCAGTAACGCATCATCGTCACGGTATTTGCTCCATAACCAGGCATCTCCTGGCAGCATGTGGTTGTAAGGCATTACGCCACGGCCACCATTTTCATTACCCAGCTCAATCCACACACGGGTGTTTTCTTTCTCTCCTTCTTTTAAAATGCCGTTGCCAAATTTTGCCTTTGGTGTGGTGGCCAGTTCGTTTACATTGGCAATCATAACCTCGTTACCAATTATGTAATGGCTTAAAAAATTTACATTGTCAATGCTTACGTTATCACCAAAGTCGCTGCTGATAATGGTGCTGTTATATAAGCCCACCGGCATTTTAAAATTATGAAACTCCAGGTACAATGGTTCAAGCTTGCCAATACGTACCAGGCCAAAAAACTTACAGTTTTTTACCAACTCGGCACTAAATTGTTTTGATACCAAAATGTTACTCCAGTTGTCGGATGTGTTGCGGTTGCGTACCAGCACTTCAATTTCGTGTGCAGTAAGTTTACGGTACTCAATACTTTCGTTATATTCTCTATTGCGCAGATGATACTCATCTTTACCTGCCGGCAGGTATTGCGGGGCAATAAAGTTGTAGCCAAGCTGCTCTACAGGAAGTTTGTTAATGATGTTCATAAAGCCCAAAAGCCCCTGTCCCCTAAAGGGGAACCAAGACCGAAGATTATTTAGGTTAACAATCAGTTTAATTTTCGAAAGCGGCATACGCTTTCGTTGTAAATATAAAGCTGAATAAAGGGATGCGGTTGAAGAGTGCGACGCAACAATGTTACATAGCAGTACCTAAGCCGGTAACCAAAATAGAGCTTACTGCAATTTAAGGGAAATAATAAAACAAAGAAAGTAACTAACTAAGTTCCCCTTTAGGTTCCCTGCAAGGGAACGAACATAGTTCTGCGCTCTTATTCCACCGTCACACTCTTGGCCAAATTTCTTGGTTTATCAACATCCACATTTTTTGCAATACCCACATAATACGAAAGTAATTGCAGCGGCACCACACTCAGCAGCGGTGCAATTAATTCATCGGCAGGTGGAATTGCAAATGTATCATCACTCAAAGTAGGGCTAATTTCATCACCTTCGGTGATAATGGAAATTACTTTGCCTTTACGTGCTTTTATTTCCTGCATGTTACTCACAATTTTTTCGTGGTAACTGTCTTTGGTGGCAATAAACAGCACTGGCAGTGTTTCATCTACTAATGCAATGGGGCCGTGTTTCATTTCTGCAGCAGGGTAACCTTCTGCATGTATATAGCTTATTTCTTTTAGCTTCAAAGCTCCTTCTAA
>JAGVCC010000474.1 GCA_020059395.1 Chitinophagales bacterium
AAGCGGCAGTATAATAAACATGAGCAGTATAATTGGTGAAATGGGTAATGCCGGACAAAGCAGCTA
Organism: Chitinophagales bacterium; assembly: GCA_020059395.1. Lineage (GTDB taxonomy): Bacteria > Bacteroidota > Bacteroidia > Chitinophagales > Chitinophagaceae > Ferruginibacter. The sequence goes on from JAGVCC010000474.1 coordinate 67, forward strand.
TGCAGCCAGTAAAGCAGGTGTTATTGGTTTTACAAAAAGTGTGGCAAAAGAACTGGGCAGCCGCAATATTCGCTGCAACGCCATTGCGCCGGGCTTTGTAGAAACAGACATGACCAGTTATTTAAAAGATGGAGAAGGTGCTGAAAAATATAAAGCAGGAATTCCTTTAGGCCGTTTTGCCAGTGCAGAAGATATAGCGAATGTTACTTTGTTTTTAGCAAGCGATATGGGCAGTTATGTTACCGGCCAAACTATCAGTGTTTGTGGCGGGTTAAATATTTAATACATTCTTGTCGAACAAAATTTAAAAGCCGGTGTTAAATAACTAAACACCGGCTTTTTATATTCACAAATCGTTTACATTTTTTACTTGCACAAAACACGGAAACATATTTTCTTTGCGGCATCAATGAAACAGGTTTTAGCCATATTATTATTACTTACAACAGCATTTTATGTGCTGCCTGTAAGCCACGGCTTAAAGTTTGAAGACGAAACTGCCTGTAAATGTACAGAGAACAAAACAGCTGACAAAGACGAGGAAACAAAAAAAGAATCAGGAAAGGAATTTATAGCCGGTCAGCCGGTATTGCTTGCCAGAGCAATCTGTTGTAAACCCGTTCTTTTAATCACTGTACACAGTAGTGCCCCTGTGCATCATACTGTGGAGACCCCACCGCCGGATAAGGCGTAACACTACTTTTTTAGTGTCTTAAGCTGCAATGCAATGCAGCAAAAATTTATTCTAAATTTTACTGGTTAAAATGAAACAACAAAATAATCCTGTTGCAAGGATACTCAAGCTCGTATCTCTTGAAAAAAAAGAAATATCCCAAATTTATTTTTACGCAATACTTTATGGTATTCTGATGCTGGTAATACCTGTGGGTATACAGGCGCTCATTTCATTTGCACAAACAGCCACCATTTCAACATCGGTAGTACTGCTTGTGGTGTTTATTGTGTTAAGTGTTTTTGTTACCGGTGTACTACAGGTAAATCAAATGCGTATTATAGAAAAAATACAGCAGAAAATTTTTGTGCGCTATGGTTTCGCTTTTGCAGAAAAAATTCCGCAAATAAACCTTAGTGCTATTGATGATTATTATTTACCCGAATTGGTAAACCGTTTTTTTGATGTGCTTACACTGCAAAAAAAACTGGCAAAACTGCTGCTTGATTTTCCGCTGGCTATAGTGCAAATTTTATTTGGCCTTATACTGCTGGCATTTTATCATCCTGTATTTATAGCTTTTGGATTAATATTAATACTGGTGGTTTTTGCTATTCTTTATTTCAGCGGTAAAAAAGGGTTAACAACCAGTATTGAAGAAAGCTCTTTAAAGTATAAAGTAGTGGCCTGGCTTGAAGATATTGCACGTACCATACGCTCAGTTAAGTTTGCAAAGTCGCCCGATTTTGCAATGCAAAAAGCCGATGCAAGAATTACAGGTTACCTGCATTACCGTACCGAACATTTTAAAGTATTGCTGCTGCAGTACAAAACACTTATCGGTTTTAAAACTTTGGTTACAGCAGGCATGTTAATTGTGGGTACCGTTTTAATGATTAACCAGCAGCTTACAGTAGGCCAGTTTATTGCGGCTGAAATTGTAATACTTACAGTACTTACATCTGTAGAAAAATTAATTGTAAACTTAGACAGTGTGTATGATGTGCTTACTGCTGTAGAAAAAATTGAACAGGTTACGGATAAAGAAAGTGAAAAGCAGGGCAGTATATTATTTATTCCACAAGTAAACAAAGGTATGGCAGTAGCTATACAGGGCCTTTCATTTGGTTATGCTGGTGCAGATAAAGTAATTACCAATGTTACCATACAGGCACAACCCGGAGAAAAAATTTGCATTAAAGGCAAAGACGGTTCCGGAAAATCTACATTGCTCCGTTTACTTACAGGAATGTATGATGGTTTTGAAGGCAGTATTTTATTTAATGATATACCCCTTAAAAATTATAACCTGCAGCAGCTGCGCAGGCATATAGGTGTAATGATTAGCCAGCAGGATATTTTTGAAGGAACGCTTTTAGAAAATATAACAATGGGTTTACAAAAACCGGATATGGAAGAGCTGGTATACTTGTGTAAAAAAACCGGGCTAAGTGATTTTTTGGCCACACTTAAAGAGGGTTTTGATGCTCCGATTAATACCAATGGCCGCAAATTACCGGCAACGGTAGTGCGTAAAATTTTATTGGTAAGAGCATTATTTAATAAGCCATCGCTGTTGCTTTTAGAAGAACCCTGGCGTGGGCTGGTACCAAAATATCAGCAGCAGATAAAAGATTTATTGCTGAAAGAAATGCCCAACACCACTATGTTTATTATTTCAACTGATGAAGATGTGGAAGGAGCTTGTCATAAAACAATCAGCATGTAAACCACAAAACAAAAATTATGACAGAACTGCAGGCATATAAAAAAATTTACCGCTACAATAAGCAAAGCAAAATAAAATACTGGGCATTGGGCATATTTATCAGTGCCCTCGTTTTTATGTTTTTGCCATGGACGCAAAACGTACGCAGCCGTGGCATCGTTACCACCCTGCGGCAGGAGCAGCGGCCGCAACAGCTTAACAGTATTATACCCGGTAAAATAGTTAAGTGGTATGTTAAAGAAGGTGACATTGTTAAAGCGGGGGACACTATTTTGCAAATTGGAGAAGTAAAAGAAGATTATTTTGACCCTAACCTTATTGCACGTACAGGCCAGCAAATAGATGCAAAAGAACTAAGTATTGATTATTATAAAAATAAAGTAACCGCTACACAAAATCAAATTGGTGCTATTGAAACCGGCCGGGATTTAAAACAATCGCAGCTGCAAAATAAAATTCAGCAATTGCAAATAAAGCTGCAGAGCGATGCTGCAGATGTAACGGCCGCCAATAACGATTTTGAAATTGCATCTAAACAGTACAAACGTCAGCAGGCTATGTACGACAGTGGCCTCGTATCGTTAACGCAATTAGAACAGCGGAATGCCGCATTTCAAAATGCACAGGCCAAAAAAATTAGTGCCGAAAATAAATTCGCCAATACAAAACAGGATTTAAATATTGCTCAAATTGAAATTGCCGCTATTAATCAGGATTATTTAGAAAAAATGAGCAAAGCGCAGGGAGAGCAGTTTCAAAGTATGAGTCAGATTGCAGGCGGGCAGGGTGAAGTGGCAAAGCTGCAAAACCAAGCAAGCAATTATAGCATAAGGCAGGGCATGTATTTTATAACTGCGCCACAAAACGGGCAAATTACCAAAGCCAAAAAAGGCGGTATTGGAGAAATTATTAAAGATGGCGAAATGCTAGTTGAGATTGTGCCAGACAGATTAGACTATGCAGTAGAACTTTTTATTGATCCGGTTGATTTGCCTTTAATTGATAATGGGCAAAAAGTACAGTTTTTGTTTGATGGCTTTCCTGCAATAGTTTTTAGTGGCTGGCCTAATGCATCTTATGGCACATTTACAGGCGTTGTTATTGCAGTAGAAAACGCTGTGAGCTATAATGGCAAGTTTAGAATATTGGTAATGGAAGATAAAACTGCAGCAAAAAAATGGCCGTATCAATTAAAAATTGGTACCGGCGCACAAGGTTTTGCGTTGTTAAAAAATGTTCCTGTATGGTATGAGCTGTGGCGGAATATTAATGGCTTTCCACCAGACTACTATAAACCAAATCAAAAAAATACAGACGGGGCTAAAAAATAATTTAAAGTACCGGAAATTTTTGCCGGCTTACATAATAACAATGAAAAAATTTTTAGTGCTATTTCTTTTAGCTGCCTGCATTAAACTTTCTGCACAGGATACACTGCAGCAATTAACGCTGCAGCAGTTTTTGCAAATTGTAAAAACTTATCATCCTGTTGCAAAACAAGCGGATATAGTGGTGCAAAAAGCCAATGCTGATTTATTAACACAGCGTGGCGCTTTTGATCCTGTGCTAAACACAGGTGGTAACGATAAAACTTTTGACGGTAGCATTTACTACCGCAACAACAGTACACAGCTAAGTATACCTACATGGTACGGTATAGAAGTACAGGCGGGTATAGAATATTTAAACGGCAGCAGAAACGACCCACAGGAAACTTTAGGTAAAACTAGTTTTGCAGGTATTAGTATTCCGCTGGCAAAAAATTTACTAATGGATAAGCGCCGGGCAGCATTGCAGCAGGCAAAAATTATGCAACAGGCAAGTGTACAGGAACAAAAATTGATTTTGAACAATTTACTGATGGAAGCAACCGAAGCATACTGGCAATGGGTGCAGGGCTGGTTAACCTATAAAACATGGCAGCAGGTAATTGATGTAAACCAACGCCGGTATAATTTGGTAAAAGGTGCTTATCGCAATGGCGACAGGCCTGCTATTGATACTACAGAAGCATTAGCACAACTGCAGCAGTTTGAGTATTTTCAAAACGATGCATTGCTAAACTGGCAAAATGCAGGGGTGCAGCTAAGTGGCTTTTTATGGCGAAATAATAATGCACCGTACAACTTGCCCGAAACAGTTACACCACAGGAAAAAACGGAACAACTGTACAACGCTGTTATTTTTCCTGAACTGGAGCAATTAATTATGCAGGCAAAAAATAACCATCCCGATTTGCAGCTTTATACTTATAAATTAAATGCGCTGCAGGTGGAGCGTAAATTGAAATTACAGGAGCTGCTGCCCAAGTTTGATTTTAAATACAACCAGTTGGGTAAAGGATACAATGTTGCTTCTACAGCAGCTAAAACACTTTTTGATAATAATTATAAATACGGCATAACCTTTAGTATGCCCTTGCGTTTAAGTGCAGGCCGTGGCGAGTACAAACTTGCAAAACTTAAAATAACTGAAACACAACTGCAGCAAAACCAAAAACAAATTGATGTGGTGAATAAAGTGAAGCAATATTATAACCAATTAGTAAATTATAAAACACAGGTAACGCTGCTGCAAAAAAACTATGCGGCATACCTGCAATTGCAGCGTGGTGAGGAAACAAAATTTTTTAACGGAGAAAGCTCTTTGTTTTTGGTAAACAGCCGTGAGAATAAAACGCAGGAAACATTATTAAAACTGATTGAAGCAACAGTTAAATTAAATAAAACAGCATTAGGGCTGCAGTGGGCGGCAGGGCAATTGTGGCAGTTATAAACAGATAACTTACTCTTTGTAAAGTAAATTTTATAAGCGTTTAAATAAAAAAAGTATGGATTACGAAGTAATTATCTCTCTGCTTACGCTGATAGCGCTAGAAGTTGTGTTGGGCATTGACAACATTATTTTTATAAGTATACTTGCAGGTAAACTGCCGGCACAACAGCAAAAAAAAGCAAGGCTGTGGGGTATTTTACTGGCAATGATAATGCGGCTGGCTTTGCTGGCAGGTATATCTTTTATATTGAAGCTGGATAAAGAGCTGTTTAGTTTGTGGGGTAACAGTTTTAGCGGTAAAGATATTATACTGGTGCTGGGTGGTTTGTTTTTGTTATATAAAAGTACAAAGGAAATTTACCATAAACTGGAAGGTGCTGCAGCAACTGAAACGGTTGCTGTTAAGCAGCCCTCGCTCTCAAATATTATAGGGCAAATTTTGTTGCTGGACCTTGTTTTTTCTGTTGACTCAATAATTACAGCCGTTGGTTTAGTTAGTGAAGTTTGGGTAATGTACACCGCAGTTATAATAACAGTTTTAATTATGCTGGTGGCAGCCGCACCTATCAGCAATTTTGTAAATAAACATCCTGCCTTTAAAGTTTTAGCACTTAGTTTTTTACTGTTAATTGGGTTTACTTTATTAATAGAAGGCTTTGGCGTGCAT
>JAGVCC010000494.1 GCA_020059395.1 Chitinophagales bacterium
GCGGCATCAGTGGTGTTATTTTTTTCATCACCTGCATTATTACAAGCCGTTAATAATACTATAGCGGCCATGGTTGTTAACAAGGATTTCATATTTATTTAGCATCTTTTAATGATAAAACATATTTAGCCATTAACACAGCATCTGCTTTTGAAATGCCGGGATGCGCTGCCATAGGTACTGTGCCCCAGTTGCCGCTGCCGCCATTCATAATTTTATCTGCCAGCATGTTTATATTAGCCTCTGTATTTTCATATTTTTTTGCCACTTCTGCATGAGCAGGCCCTACATTTGGTTCCAGTACTTTATGGCAGCCAACACAATCGCTTTGGCCAACTAAAGCCAGTCCTTTTTCAACATCAGGGTCAGTTGCTGCTGCTGCTTTTGTTTCACCGCCAGTGTCTGCAGGTTTTGTTTCGCCACCGCCGCAGGCATATAACAGTGCGGCTACAGAAATAATTACAATTGTCTTTTTCATGTTGTTTTGTTTATGATATTCCTAATATTTTTTTATTAAAATTTGTATCGTTTGCCACACCTGCAAAATCATCAAATGCTTTTTCGGTTACACGAATGATGTGATTTTTAATAAACTCACTTCCTTCTCTGGCGCCATCTTCCGGATGTTTAATGCAGCATTCCCACTCCATTACTGCCCAGCCATTGTAACCATATTGTGTTAATTTACTGAAGATAGTTTTAAAATCAATTTGTCCATCACCAGGGCTGCGGTAGCGGCCTGCACGGTTTAACCAGCTTTGGTAGCCGCCAAAAGTACCCTGTTTTCCGGTTTTGTTAAACTCAGCATCTTTTACATGAAAAGCTTTTATGCGTTCATGATAAAAATCGATGTACTGAATATAATCCAGTTGCTGCAATACAAAATGTGAGGGGTCGTACAGCAAACAGGCACGTGGGTGATTGTTTACTTTTTCTAAAAACATTTCATAGGTTACCCCGTCAAACAAATCTTCGCCGGGGTGTATTTCATAGCACACATCTACGCCGCATTCGTCAAAGTAATTTAAAATGGGCATCCAGCGTTTAGCCAGTTCCGTAAAGCCATCATCCACCAAACCGGCGGGGCGCTGCGGCCATGGATGAAAAGTGTGCCACAATAAAGATCCACTAAATGTTGCATGCGCTGTTAACCCTAAATTTTGAGAAGCTTTGGCACCATACATTACCTGTTGTACAGCCCACTCAGTTCTTGCTTTATTATTGCCGTGTACTTCTTTTGGTGCAAAGGCATTAAACAAATCATCGTATGCTGGATGCACTGCTACTAACTGTCCTTGTAAATGTGTGGAGAGTTCAGAAATTTCCAAACCACAGTCTTTTATTTTTCCTTTAAGTTCATCTGCATAGGTTTTGCTTTCGGCACATTGCTTTAAATCAATAAGCCTTGTTTCCCAGGTGGGAATTTGCACTGCTGTAAAACCTAAATCTGCTGCCCATTTACAAATAGATGTAAGCTCATTAAACGGGGCTTTATCACCCATAAACTGTGCTAAAAAAATAGCTGGTCCTTTAATTGTATTCATACCCCCAAGCCCCCTAAAGGGGAGTGTTTTTGATTATAAAATTTAGTTACATTTTTTATTGATTGAAACTACTATATCATTTATTGTTGTTACACAATCTGCTTTTAGTAACCATTAAATCACAAACTTCGTCCACTTCACATCGCTCTGCCCGCTCTCTACCATGTTTTCTACAAAGGCCATTCCTCTAATTCCTTCATTCACGCCAGGGAAATCCAGCCATTCTTCTTTGGGTTGTTCGCCATTCTTTTTTGCACGTACTGTTAATGCAAAGTTGCGGTACAGATTGGCAAAGGCTTCTAAAAATCCTTCGGGGTGGCCTGCCGGCACACGGGTATTGTGTGCAGCAAAGCTGCTGTTATAGCCTGCGCCGGTGCGGTAAATTTCTGTGGGTTTATCCAGCCATTTTACTAATAGGGTATTGCTGTCTTCATGTTTCCATTCCAGCCCGCCTTTTTCTCCATACACTCTTATCTTAACATTGTTTTCTTCGCCTGCGGCAATTTGTGTGGCCATCATTACACCAGTGGCACCGTTACTGAATTTGAAAAATGCAGCTCCATCATCATCCAGCATTCTGCCTTCCACCACAATATTTACATTGGCACAAAGTTCTGTTACTTCTAAGCCGGTAACATATTCTGCAAGGTTAAAAGCATGTGTTCCAATATCACCCATGCTGCCGGCTTTGCCGCTTTTTTTGGGGTCGGTACGCCAGCTTGCCTGCGCTTGCCCAGTGCCTTCCAAATAAGTGCTTAACCAGCCTTGCGGATATTCAACGTACACTTTTCTTATTTTACCAAGTGCACCGCTTTTTAATAATTGCTTTGCTTGTTTAACCATAGGGTAACCATTGTAAGTATGACATAACAATAATGTTAAACCGGTTGCGTCTACTTTTTCTTTTAATTGCTTGGCCTGTTCTAATGTAAATGTGATAGGTTTTTCAATAACCACATTAAAGCCCTTATCAAGCGCCATCATGGCTGGTTCAAAGTGTACAAAATTTGGAGTTACAATGGTGATGAAATCAGGCCGCTTATCAGCAGGCATGGCGGCTTCTTTTTCAAGCATTACTTTGTAATCGGTGTACACACGGCTTTCATCTAAAAATAATTGCTTGCCCGATGCAACAGCCACTTCAGGGTTAATACTTAAAGCGCCAGCCACAAGTTCAATCTGGCCATCCATATTTTGTGCAATGCGGTGTACCGATCCAATAAAGGCATCCAGTCCACCGCCAATCATAGCAACTCTTAATTTCATTTTATGTAAGTGTTTTTATTTGTCAAAAGCTTATGCAATCTTTTAATTCTTTTTCTGTGTAAGCCAGGTTGTATTGTTTCAATACATCATCGGGCACACCATTCCATTTGTTGGGTGTGTTGCCTTTATACGCAATATCTGCAATACCAATTTTAGAAGTGTAAAAACCTGTTGCAGTTAAGTTGCGCATTAAAGTGAAAAAATTTACGCCCTGTTTCATTTCTGGAGCTGCTTTTTTGGGATAAGCAATAGCATCTACCATTTCAATTTGCTGCGCAGCGGTGCAGCTTTTAAAATCGTTGTTGAATTTTTTAAGGCACTGCATATCCAACCAGCGCAGGCCGCCTTTTAATGGAATTTGATGTTCGGGCTTATCTAATACAATAAAAGCAATAAACTCCGGCACACCGGCTTCGGTAGCGCTGCCGCTTACTTCATCTTTAGGTATAATAATATCGCACAGTATGGCGATGGTGGCCATTTCATGTGTATCAAAAAAAGGCTTTTCACTCAGCAGTTTATTTTCTCTTACCAGTTCTTCTTTAGCTCTGTCTAAAGTAAATTTTTGTGCATCGAATGCGCCGGTACTGCTGGGAGCTTCATTTTTTTTATCGGCAGGGTTGCAGGCATCTAATAATGCTGTAGTAGCAACTGAGCCTGCAATAAGTTTTAAAGATTTTCTTCTGTCCATATGCTTAGAGGTTATTCTTTTTCATTTCATCAATAATATAATCGCATGCCCTCATACTCAGTGCTAAAATAGTCCAGGTAATATTTTTATCTGCCTGGCTTACAAAAGCGCTGCCATCTACCACAAATAAATTTTTGCAGTCATGCGCTTGGTTATATTTATTGAGTGCCGATTTTTTAGCATCGTTACCCATACGTACTGTGCCTGCTTCGTGTATAATTTCTCCGGGTTTACTAAGGCCCCAGTTATTTTTTTCATCATCATCGCCGCCCCAGGTTACTATAGCACCCATGTTATGCATAATTTCCTTAAAGGTTTCCTTCATGTGTTTGGCCTGTTTAATTTCATGGTCGGTCCATTTTACATTAAACTTTAAAACAGGTATACCAAATTTGTCCACCACGTTTTCGTCAATAGTACAGCGGTTATCATACAATGGTATGGCTTCGCCACGGCCCGCCATGCCTACACCAGCGCCATAAAAAAAACGGTAATCTTCTTTTAAACTTTTGCCGTACCCACCAGCTTCTTTTTGTTTGCCATGTACTACGTGTTTACCATTAAGGTTTTCAATACCCCAGCTAAAACCATATGATGGCATTTGCATACCACCCCAGTATTCTATATGATACCCTCTTGGAAAATCCAGTTTTTTATTATCCAACCACCAGGGAGTATATACATGCATACCGCCCACGCCATCTTCATTATATCTTTTGCGGTCAAATAAAGAGGGGTGTACGCCACCTAAAGCAGCACCGGTACTGTCGTGCAAATAACGGCCCACCACATCGCTGCTGTTGGCAAGGCCATTGGGGTGCCGCTGGCTTTTTGAGTTTAATAACAGCCTTGCACTTTCGCAGGTGCTGGCAGCCACAATTACCACTTTGGCATTTACCTGGTATTCTTGTCCATCTTCTTTACTTAAATAAGATACGCCTGTTGCTAAACCATTTTTATCAGTCAATATTTCTCTGGCCATTGCATTGGCCACCACATCCACATTGCCGGTTTTTAAAGCAGGATAAATTAATACATTACTGCTGCTGAAATCGGCTTTCGCCATACTGCAGTTACGGCCGCATTGTGCACAATAAAAACATTCGCCTCTGTCTTCATTAATTTTTTTTGTAAGAATAGAAAGCCGTGAAGGAATTACAGGCACACCTGCAGTGCCCGCTGCTTTTTTTATAAACATTTCATGCAGCCTTGGTTTGGGCGGAGGTAAAAAATAACCGTCCGGGTCGTTTTCCAATCCTTCATTGGTGCCAAAAATACCAATCATTTTATCAATGGTATCGTAATAAGGTTTTACATCTTCATATCCAATGGGCCAGTCGTCACCAAGGCCATCAATGCTACTGCGTTTAAAATCTTTAGGGCCAAAGCGTAAACTAATTCTTCCCCAGTGGTTGGTACGTCCGCCCAGCATACGGGCACGCCACCACATCCAGTCGGTACCTTTTTCTTTTGTAAAAGGTTCGCCTTCCACATCCCAGCCACAATAGCAACCATCAAAATCTCCAAAAGGCCTAAACTTGGTGCTGGCGCCGCGGCGTGGACTTTCGTAAGGCCACTTTAATTGTGTAATATTTTTTTGTGGGTCGTACATGGCACCGGCTTCAAGCAAACAAACTTTTAAGCCTGCTTTACTCAATTGATAGGCTGCCATCCCACCGCCTGCGCCACTGCCTACAATTACAGCATCATATTTTTTTGGCTGTACTTTTATTTGAACATCTCCCATAAAGGCCTGTTGGTTTAATGAGGGAAGTTAAATATTATACTGCTTTCGGCGCAACTTTTTTTTATAACATTAATGCAAACGGTTTCGGTATTTTTTTTAGGCTTATTGATTGCCATTCAGTTTTAAAAAATTATATTTATGCACTCATAGTTTTTTCAATAACTAAAAACGATTATGCAAGCTATTAACAAAAACAAACTATTTCTTGCCAGCCGTATTGCACTTATTGTAACCGCAATAACTTTTGCTTACAGAGCAGCCCTTGAAGGTACATGGGAAAAAGAATTTCATCTTTCTAAAGAACAAATTGGCTGGATTTTCAGTCCTGCTTTTTGGGGGTTTACTCTTGCGATGGTTTTTGGCGGCCCTCTTTGCGACATTTTAGGAATGAAAAAATTAATAGGACTTGCTTTTTTAGGACACGTTGCAGGAATAATCACTTATCTGGTATCAAAAGATGCTACAATGTTATTTATAGGAACGCTCTTTATTGGTATTGGTAATGGTATGGTTGAAGCTGCCTGTAATCCGCTGGTAGTTTCTTTATACCCTGATAATAAAACAACAATGCTTAATAAGTTCCATGTTTGGTTCCCGGGGGGGATAGTTATAGGAGGGCTAATTTCTTATTTCTTTTTAGAAAAATTTCATCTTGACTGGAGAATAATGGTTGGGTTACTTATTATACCTGCAATCATTTATGGTGTAATGTTCTGGAAGCTTGAATTTCCAAAAACTGAAAGAGTTGCAAAAGGCATTAGCACAAAAGCCATGTTTGCAAGCTGCTTAAACCCATTGTATCTAGTTATGATTGTATGTATGTTTTTAACATCTGCAACAGAATTAGGAACGGGTACATGGATTCAAGCTTTGTTAAGTGGAGCCGGGGTATCAGGAATTTTGATATTAGTTTTTATTAATGGTATTATGGCTGTGGGACGTTCTTTTGCTGGAACAATGGTACACAAATTTAATCCTAATGGAATGTTGATCTTCTCAGCATTGTTTGCAGCAATAGGGCTGCTTTTGCTTAGTAAATCAACGGGGTATGCAGCCATTGGCTCTGCAGCAGTTTTTGCAATTGGAATTTGCTTTTTCTGGCCAACCATGCTGGGTTTTGTGTCTGAATATTTACCTAAAACCGGTGCTTTAGGTTTGTCATTAATGGGTGGTGCTGGTATGTTTTCGGTTTCTTTAATATTACCCGTAATGGGTAAATGGTTTGATACAGCAAAAGATACCGCAGTTACTGCTGGAGCAGAAGTTGCAAAAGCAGAGGCTGTTGCTGGTAGCGATACACTTTTAAGAGTTGCTATAATGCCTGTAATAGTGCTGGTAATATTTGTAATAATATATTTTGTAAGAAAGAATAAAGTAACAGAGTCAATTACGCATTCAAATTAATGAACCCAACCATCCGCATACAACTTTCTTTAATGATGTTCCTGCAATTTTTTATTTGGGGAGCATGGTTTGTTACGTTGTCTACTTTTTTAGCAACAAATCTTGGTGCTACGGGTGTACAGGCGGGGCAGGTTTTTTCTACACAAAGCTGGGGGGCTATTATTGCACCGTTTATAATTGGGCTAATTGCAGACAGGTATATTAATGCAGAAAAAATACTCGGCTTTTTGCATATTGCCGGGGCGGTGCTAATGTATCAAATGTACACTGCAACAGATATTACGGTATTTTACCCGTACGTGTTAGCTTATATGATTTTATACATGCCTACATTGGCACTGGTTAATTCGGTATCATTTAAGCAAATGCAAAATCCAGAAAAAGATTTTTCCGGCATTCGTGTTTTTGGTACTATTGGCTGGGTGGTTGCAGGGTTATTAATCAGCTATCTTTTTCACTGGGACTCGGCAGCAAATACAGATAAAGGGTTATTGAAAAACACTTTTCTTATGGCTGGTACAGCCTCTTTACTGCTTGGCATATTCAGTTTTACATTACCCAAAACACCCCCAACAAAAACAGCAGGCGAAAAAGTAAGTGTGAGTCAGCTTATTGGGCTGGATGCATTGAAACTGCTGAAGGACAAAAATTTTGCAGTGTTTTTTATAGCCTCAGTCCTTATTTGTATTCCACTGGCTTTTTATTATCAAAATGCACACCCCTTTCTAAGTAATATTGGTGTGGAAAACCCAACGGGTAAAATGACCATTGGCCAAATATCGGAAGTATTGTTTTTATTGCTGCTGCCCGTTTTTTTTACCCGCTTTGGATTTAAAAAAACAATACTGGTGGGCATGCTTGCCTGGGCTTTACGGTATGTATTATTTGCCTTTGGAAATGCCGGTAATTTAAGTTTTATGCTTATTATTGGTATAGCATTGCATGGCATTTGTTACGATTTCTTTTTTGTATCGGGCCAAATTTATACCAACAGCAAAGCCGGTGAAAAAAATAAAAGTGCTGCGCAGGGGCTTATTACCTTGGCAACATACGGTATAGGAATGTTAATTGGTTTTGCTGTGGCTGGTAAAGTTACCGATGCGTATAAAATTGCAGATAAGGCTTTTGATTATAAAATGATCTGGTTGATTCCTGCAGCAATAGCAGCCGGAGTATTTGTTTTGTTTGCTGTATTTTTTAAAGATGAAAAAAGTAAATTAATAAATGAATAATAACGCTTCACGCAGGCAGGTGTTAAAGCAGTTAGCGGTTGGCTCTGTTGCTATGGCAGCAGCACCGCTGGCAGGCCTTGCTAAAAACAGTAATGACGATGACGGTATGTATAAATTAAAGGGTAATATCAATCATTCAGTCGCAAGCTGGACATATAATTTTCTTTCGCTGGAAGAACAATGCCAGATGGTAAAAAAAATTGGATTTACCAATATAGATTTGCTGGCACCTAAAGACTGGCCGGTAGTTAAAAAAAATGGCATTAACTGCAGCATGTGTTACACAGCTGGCAAAATAAGCCTTACCGAGGGCTGGAACCGTACAGAAAACCATGGCTGGCTTATAAAAGATTATTTAGAAGCCATACCGCTGGTGGCGGCAGCCGGTTATAAAAACTTAATTTGCTTTAGCGGCAATAAAAATAAAATGGATGATGAAACCGGTTTAAAAAACATGACCGATGGCATTAAACAAATTATAGGCCTTGCTGAAAAGAATAATGTAATAGTTCAGATAGAAGTGTTTAACAGCAAAGTAAACCACCCGGATTATATGGCCGATAATACTAAATGGGCCATTGAGTTGTGTAAACGTATTGGCAGCCCCAATTTTAAAATACTGTATGATATTTATCACATGCAGATAAGTGAGGGAGATATTATTGCCACCATTAAAAAAAGCCATGAATACTTTGGGCATTACCACACAGCCGGTGTGCCGGGCAGGCAGGAAATAGATGATACACAGGAACTGTATTATCCTGCCATTATGAAAGCAATTGTAGAAACGGGCTATACCGGTTATGTGGCACAGGAGTTTTCTCCTTCAGCTAAAGAAAAAGAAGACAAGATAAAAGCGCTGAAAAAAGCTGTTAAAATTTGTGATGTATAAAAAATAATTAATCAAACTTATTAACCAATAAACATTTCAAAATGCCTGAAAATTTCAACTTCGATGCGATTGTAGTAGGCTCTGGCATCAGCGGCGGATGGGCTGCTAAAGAATTAACCGAAAAAGGATTAAAAGTGGTAATGCTTGAACGTGGCCGAAATATTGAGCATGTAAAAGATTACGTAAATGCCAATAAAGAAAGTTGGGAGTTTCCCCATCGCAACAGCCGCACACAGCAAATGATAAAGGATTATCCTGTATTAAAAAGAGATTATCCGCTAAGCGAAGAAACATTGGATTACTGGTGTAAAGATTCAGAAAGTCCTTACACAGAAACAAAACGTTTCGACTGGTTTCGTGGTTACCATGTTGGTGGCCGCAGTTTAATGTGGGGCCGCCAAAGCTACCGCTTTAATAAAGCGGATTTTGAAGCGAATGCAAAAGATGGGCATGGTGTAGACTGGCCTATACGCTACGAAGATATTGCACCCTGGTACAGTTATGCAGAACGGTTTGCCGGCATACAGGGCAGTAAAGAAGGGCTGGATGTATTGCCCGATGGAGATTACCTGCCTGCAATAGAAATGAATGTGGTGGAAAAAGATGTGGCAGCAAAAATAAAAGCGCATTACAATGGCAAACGCCACATGTTTATAGGTCGCAGCGCCAATATCACAGAAGCAAGGCCGGAGCAAGGCCGAGTAAACTGCCAGTACCGTAACCGTTGCTGGAGAGGTTGCCCTTTCGGAGCATACTTCAGCACACAGAGTGCCACCTTACCAGCTGCTATGAAAACAGGTAATCTTACGCTGGATGCAAATAAAATTGTTACCAAAGTACTGTACGATAAAAACACAAAAAAGGCAACGGGTGTGGAAGTGATAGATGCTGAAACAAATAAAACATACACCTACAATGCAAAAATTATTTTCTTGTGTGCTTCTTCTTTTAACAGCACCTGGATTTTAATGAACAGTGCCACCGATGTTTGGGCCGATGGCTTAGGCAGCAGCAGTGGTGAGTTGGGGCACAATGTAATGGATCATCATTTTCGCCTTGGCGCCAGCGGTTCGGTAGAAGGTTTTTCTGATAAATATGAATATGGCCGCAGGCCCAGTGGTATTTATGTGCCACGGTTCCGTAATTGGGATGGCGATAAAAGAGATTATGTACGTGGCTTTGGTTATCAGGGTGGGGCACACCGTGGCCGTGGACTGGATATTGCAGAGTTTACCATTGGTGCCGATTTAAAAAATTCTTTAACAGAACCAAGCGAAAACTGGGGTATGGGTATTATGGCTTTTGGTGAAATGCTGCCTTATCATGAAAACAAAATTTCGTTGGATAAAAATAAAAAAGATAAATGGGGCCTTCCGGTATTGAATATGGATGTGGAAATAAAAGAGAATGAAAAGAAGATGCGGAAAGATATGATGGAAGATGCTAAAGAAATGCTGGAAGCTGCTGGTGTAAAAAATGTACATACTTACGACAGTGGTTATGCACCAGGGCAGGGTATACACGAAATGGGTACAGCACGTATGGGCAGAGATCCTAAAACATCTGTGCTTAACGGCAACAATCAGGTGTGGGATGCTCCCAATGTATTTGTAACCGATGGCGCCTGTATGACCAGTGCAAGCTGTATCAACCCATCGCTTACCTACATGGCTTTAACAGCACGTGCTGCAGATTTTGCAGTAAAAGAATTAAAAAAAGGTAACCTCTAAAAATTAAAAATGCCAGATAATACTTTTGATGCAATTGTGGTGGGCTCCGGCATTAGTGGTGGCTGGGCGGCAAAAGAACTTTGTGAAAAAGGATTGACAGTTTTATTGCTGGAACGTGGTGCACCGCATGAGCATATTAAAGATTATAAAACTGCAAATAAAGAATTGTGGGAAATGCCGCATCGGGGAGAAACTACGCAGGAGCAACAAAAAAAATATCCTGTAGTACACAGGGGCTGGGCAGCGCAGGAACAGGTAATGGATGCATGGGCAAATGAAGAAGACAATCCCTACACCGAAGTAAAACCATTTACCTGGTGGCGCAGTTACCGTTTTGGAGGCCGCTCTGTTTTATGGGGCAGGCACAGTTACCGCTGGAGCCAAATGGATTTTGAAGCCAATGCAAAAGATGGTATTGCCATACCCTGGCCGGTTAATTATGCTGATATAGCGCCGTGGTATGACCATGTAGAAAAATTTGCCGGCATCAGCGGCTCAAAAGAAGGCATACC